>JAEYZS010000054.1 GCA_023427925.1 Pseudomonadota bacterium
GGTCTTAACGGTAGGTTTTGGGACCTGGATGTTTATATTAAATCCAATTTTGATAAAGCAACCGTGGATGCACGCAAAGCTGTCTTTGATTCTATTTTTGCTTGCTTATCATTTCTATAGTTATTATGTGTTTTTTAAGTTCAAAAGTCGTAATAATATTTTGACCTCAAAAGCGTGTCGAATAATCAACGAAGTCCCAACTGTTATCTTAATTGTGGTATGTATATTGGCGGTTCTTAAGCCAGCTTTTGGATGAGGAGTTTGGTACTCCTCACCTTATTCAATTGATAGTTAATTACATTTACTGCTGCCACAGTCTTTACACAAAAAGCAACCTTCGGAAATAATAATATTGTTTCCTTTGCAGTCCTGACACTTCATGGACTTAATGTCTACAATGTACTTTTTTAGAGTACGTGCTATGGCTTTAGAGAACGAATTAATAGTCCCTTCGCTTTTGATCAGTTGTGAAACAATGAACTCAATATCAGCTCCATGTCTTAGTGCTGTTGAAATCATTCGAGTTAGCGCTTCTTGCTCATTGGATTCAAAGAACGTGCTAATATTCTCAAGCGACCAACCATCTTCGGTTTGAAGATTATAAATTCCGGAGCTTGCTTTAATGAGTTTTCCTTTAATGAGTTTGTTTGGTAAGAACAGACGATCTTGCTTCATTGCGAAGACTTCATATGGATCATTTTTATAGAGCCCCACTAAGACCACCCATTTTTCATTGTTTGTCGTTAGATGGTGAATATCACAATCAAGACTTATTGGTCTTTTCATTGCCTTGGTGCGCGGTATTCCCTTGTCTTCAACTTGCTCGGCTGTACTTTGGGCTGCCAATACCGATGTCATTGTACCTTCACGGTATGATGTGCAGCCTTTTATTGTTTTAGTATTGTAAACTTCTCGATACAATCGTTTGAAGTCCTCGTAAGGATAGTTGTTCGGAATGTTCACGGTCTTTGACATTGCAGAGTCAATATATTTTGAAAGCACTTTCATTGTGCTGACATGGTCGTTGATATTCAGTTGGTACGCTGTAGCGGCCCAATCGGCTTTATCATCCCATGTGCCGTTTTTTTCATGAAAGTCTACTGCGTAATCCTTAATATGCGATTCTTTAAGGAGTCCGCGTGAGGTATCTATTTTCCATACCTCGCCGTGGAATCGAGTGACCAATATATTTTCATCACCTTCCTTTGCCCACTGCCACTCAGTAGTTCCCGATGGTTTTACAAATGTTTTTTCTGTCCAGTTTATATTCTGTGGGAGAGACATTCCTTCAGGAGGATAGGGTTGAATTGATGTTCGTACATACTTAGACATAAAGATCGGCTCTAGGCCACCGGAGACATTATTGGCAAGGACTGAGCTGTTTCCTGTTGGTTGGATCGAAAGAAGATGACTATTGCGAAGACCAAACTGTTCGATGAGTAATAAAGTGTCGTTGTCGAGCTTATTGACGAACTCTCCAGCTAAGTACTTTTTCTTGTCGAATTTTGTAAAGGTGCCTTTTTCTTTGGCCAAATGAGCTGAGGCCTTATAGGCATGGTTCATAATAAATTTGGAAAGTTCTTCTGTTTTTTTGAGTGCCTCGGGAGATCCATAACGAACTTTCATCATCATCAGAGCTGATGCATAACCCATAATCCCAAGTCCGATTCTTCTCTTGTCCTTTAAGCTCTGTTCTTGTTCTGGAAGCGGAACGATTGTTTTGTCATTGACGTTATCCATAAAGCGAACAGCCAGAGGAATGATGGTGCGAAGTTTTTCGTAGTCCCAGTTCTGAGCACTACTATCTACAAATTGAGTGAGGTTTAAAGAACCTAACAAACAACATCCACCAACAGGTAGAACTTGTTCCCCGCACGGATTTGTAGCATTGATATATTCATCATAATACAAATTGTTAAGTCGATTAATGGTATCGATAAACAAAATTCCCGGTTCGTTTCTATTGTAAGTGGAATTCATAATAAGGTTCCAAAGCTCATTGGCATTGGCATATTCTTTGTAGATCTTAACTGGTAATCCTTTTTTCTTCCAGAGATCTAGATTTCCGTCCCAAGCATCCGAGTATTCTGTCTTTGCCAAAGAGTAGTCCGGAAATTCTAATTTCCAAGGCAAATGATTTTCTACAGCATTCATAAATTCATCAGACACTAGTACGGACATATTGAACTTTGTAAGACGATTTGGAGTCTGTTTGGCGGTAATGAATTCTTCAATGTCTGGATGGTAAACAGACATAGTTACCATCTGAGCGCCTTTTCTAATCTTTTGTTTTCCCTTGGAGGATTTCTTTTTGATACCGCTACCTGCTGTGATTACTGCACTCTGGGTATCCCACATCTCTAGAAGTTTTACCGCGCCAGGAGAATCTCCTCCAATGCCGTCGATAAAAGCTCCACGAGGCCTAAGAACATCTGCACAGAATCCGTAGCCCCCCTCAGATTTCAAAATTAACGCCTGACGCTTTAATTCATCCATTATGGATTCCATTGAATCTTGATTTTTCCCTCGGAACCCGCTTACAAAACAATTGATATAGGTTGTTCCTTTTAACCCTGTTCCCGCATTTGATATTATTCTTCCACCGGGAACAAACTTAAAGTTTTCAAGTAAGAACTGAAATTTTTCTGTCCAATATGCTTGCTCTGACGCGCGCTCGACGCTTGCTAAGTCTATTGCAATAGCTAAGTGTCTCTCGTTGATGTTTTTTTCGTTTCCATATTTATAGGTGAGATCAAAAATTTCTTTGGAGAAGTCATTCGTAAATTGTGTGCGCCCGAAGTAAGGTTGAGATGTAGATTTGCGAGGTGGCTTTTGGTTATCTTTTTCTAGATTGATGTTAAAATTCATATTGCCTCCTTGTGAATAATTCTATTCTCAAAGTTGAGAATGCCAATTCTAATTATTGTTAAATTTTTAACTTACTTTATGCGTCTATGATCTAAATCATAGACGCGATAATTCAAAGCCGTCTTAATGACGGTTTAATGACAATTTGAGATAATTTATGAACTCAGAAATGTAGTTTACTTTGGAATGAATATTGTCCATAAAAGGATTCATGACAGTGAGTCGAATGAGATGCAATTCGTCGGTGTCTTGATCGAGGCTATACTGCAAAGAAAATTCTTTAATTAAATTCTTGTAGTTCGTATTAAGGTGCGTTTTAGAGACAAAGAAAGAATTCTTTCTATTTTTCTTCGAAGATATTTTTGTAAGAAGCTTTTTTGTGACCCGATTGACTTTTGTTAAGGAATCACCGGGCTTACCCACAGCAAAACAAACAATATTAGTTCCTGCGGTTTTAACAAAGAGTAAGGGGAGATCTTGCTTAATAGCTTCTTTTTTAATTTTTTTAGCAACCTCCAGTGTTCTCTCAAGAATTTTTCCGTAGCCGTTTTTATTGAGGCCAATGGATCGAGCAGTGACATACATCGCTGCAGCACCAGTTGCTGATCGCGATCCTTCAATCGTGTATGGCCCAGGATCTTTTTGCGCTTTAAAGTCCACATAAGGTGCGGTAGTCGAGTAGAGATAGTAGTCTTGAGGAGACCGACAGATAAATACCCCAGCCGAATAGGGAATATATCCTAACTTGTGTGGATCAATGGTTATTGATTGAGTCGTTTTTAGAGTTTGAATGGATTTGAGAAGATGGTTCGATGCTGACTTGCTGTTTTTTAAACATGCAAAGAAGCCTCCGTAGGCGGCATCGACATGGTGCCAAAGGTTTATACCCTTTTTTTGATAGGTTTTGAGAATGGTATCAATATCATAAATTGCATCAATAGTACCAAGTTCGGTACTTCCAAAGACACTTGTTAATGAAATTATGGGCTTATCTTCTTTAATACAAAAAGAAACTTTTCTTTTGAGGTCCTGAGTACATATTTGTCCATATTTATTTAGCTCGACTGTAATAAGATTGCTTCTACCTATCCCTAAAAGAGACGCGGCCTTAATCCATGAATAGTGTTTGCTATCAGGGACTAGCAAAGCCGGCCCCTGATAATTGGAATTAAAAGATTTTTTAATGAGATGGTATAATTCTATTTCGCTTAAATCTGGAGTGAGCGTGTTTTCTTTTAGGGGCAGGTAGCATGCTTCGGTAAAGGATTTCGTTTTAGAAGCATTATTAATTATCTGTCTTTCTATCTTCTTCTTTGCCCGAATAACGGCTTCGAAATTTGCAATTGTACCTCCAGAAGTAAAGTGACCCGGGGAGCGATCGGAGTACCCGATCATTTTTGAGAGGAAAGAGATTGCCGCTTTTTCGATATCCACTCCGACCCAAGAGGATTCGCTGGAAATATTGTTGGGATTATGTAAAAGGGCGATAAAATGTCCAAGAATAGAGGGTATTGAAATCTCAGAAAACATATGACCTAGATAGCGAGGAGAATATTTTGGAATTTCTCTTGAGAAGAGCTTGGTTAGATTTCGAGTCTCGCTTCGGATCTTTTGTCTTTTGAGATTAAATTGGCTATTTTTTTGATCACTTATTGATATGGCTCGGCCATCTTCTGGGAATGAGCCCTTTCTCCACTCAAACCAATCGTTAAGTATATAATTAATTTCTTCTGAAATTATCCCTTGATTTTCGGATTGCGGACCAAGAAAAAAACTTTTTAAACAGAGATCAGTTGATGCACACTTTTTTTTCATGACGCTTTTTTCCATTCTTCGAGAATTTCGTCTGCCTCTTGAGGGCTAAGTAAGTCCGCGCACATGCGGTAGAGGCAGTTTTCTTCTTTGTTGATATGACTAACTTGAATACTTTTATAGAGTTCAAAATAAGATTTTTTTAACTGGGGGTCTAGATTTTCAAAGTTTTCAATTAAATAGATAAGCAGATCTTTACCGCTTTGATGTTCTTCAATGGGTATCACCAAAGGGCACTTTGTTATTAGTATCTCATTTTGATGGGGCTCAATAGACAGTTCTTTTTGAATAATTTTTTCTACTTTCTGCCTTGGTCGTTCCATCATGTGAAAATCGTAAAAGAAAGTGCACATTGGCCCACCTTCGTGGATGTGCTTATTGAGATAAATTTTTTTAAAAAGAAGTGTTTCTTCTTTATGGTGGTGTTTTTGCTCCGCCACTTCATGAATTTCAATTAGAAGTTTTTTAAAGCAAGGTTCTTGCAATTTTGATTCAGCATTCGCGATAAGACTAAGAATAGCCTTATGCTCGTTCATCATTTCGATAAAAAGTGGATGAGTAATCATTTTTAATTATTCTAAGGCAAATATCCAAAATAAAGGATGACCTAGATCATAATAGGCTTTTCTTAAGTGCGCTATATTTAAACAAAAAGGAGACTTATGAAAACAACGATTAATATTGATACATTTGAAGATACCTACAGAACACCATTGCTATTTTCACTATTTGAAGGATTGAAACCCGGGGAAGGCTTTCAAATCATGTCAAAGCAAAGTATCGAGGATCTTAAAACGCAATTTATTGGGGCATCGCTGCACAATTTAAAGTTGGAGCAAGCAGGACAAAGTGGCTGTGTAAACGTCTATAAAGTCCACGATTCTGATGTGGGGTGTTGTGGAATGTGTGGCGGCTAAAAAAGGAATAATTTTTATTTACTTTCGGTTTGCAGTTTAATCACAGCATTGTTAGGGTTTTATTTGATAAAAATAACTAAAACTTGGATGTGGTATTTTGGCAAACTCGGCTATTCACGCGGCTCTTTCGGAACTTGAAAATTTTAAAATTTTTGAAGGTATGTCAAAAGAGATTATTACAGACCTTTGTTCCGAAGGGCATATCGTTGTAAGCAACCATCGAGAAATGCTTTACAAACAGGGCGATCGAGCAGAGAGCTTTGGAATCGTGTTAAGTGGTGCATATAAGCTCTTTAAATTGAGTCCTCAAGGCGAAGAGACCATAGTTCACTTTTCGACTCCTGGAGATATTATTGGTGCGCTGATAATGCCACAGCCGGCACCAATTTATCCTGTATCGTCTCATTCCATGGGACCTTCACGCTTCTTAAAACTCTCCAGAGGAGTTTTTTTAGAAAAATGGAAGCACCATCAAGAATTAATTCTAAAAATGCAGGGATTGCTCTCGTTGCGAATGGGTGTCTTTCATGCGCAGAAGGTTTTAATGAAGGCCCCGCTTAGCACAAAAATTGCGCATCTTTTGATGGATATTCTTAACAAATCTGAAACTTCAGAATCGACATTACCATTACCTCTAACGCGCAAAGAAATAGCGGATAGCCTTGGTGCTTCTGTCGAGTCAGTGATTCGAATTATGAGCGATTGGTCTAAACGGGGAATAATCATCACTGAAGATCATCAGATTAAGATTTTAAAGGTGAGTGTCTTATTAGAAGAATTAGAAAAGTCTTTGTAGTGAGATCTGACCTAGATCATACTCAATATTTTAATAATTGAACTAAAATTAAAGTTCACAAATAGAGCAGCGCTAAATGCGCTTATTAGGAGGAAGTTGTGTACAAAGTGTTAATAACCCTATCAATAACAGTGGGTCTCATTATGGGATGTAAGAAGGATGGTGGAAACATAAAGGGCGAAGAAGTTGCAGTCCTTACGGCTCCTCCGCATGTACCTCCTCCTATAACTAGAAAGCACAACACGAAATTAGTTGTAAATCTTGAAGTGATCGAACAAAAAAGCCCTATCGCTGACGGTGTAGATTACACTTTTTGGACATTCGGCGGAACTGTACCGGGTAGCTTTATTAGAGTAAAGGAAGGCGATCTTATTGAGTTTCATCTTAAGAATCACCCTTCATCTAAAATGCCTCACAATATTGATTTACATGCTGTGACTGGGCCTGGAGGTGGCGCTGCTGCTTCCTTTACTATGCCAGGGCACGAGAGTGTCTTTTCATTTAAAGCAATAAATCCTGGGCTCTATGTTTATCACTGTGCTACAGCGCCTGTCGGAATGCATATCGCAAACGGAATGTACGGATTGATTTTGGTTGAACCAAAAGAAGGCTTACCAAAAGTTGATCGCGAATACTACGTCATGCAGGGAGACTTCTATACTAAGGGTGCCTTTGGTAAACAAGGTTATCAGCCCTTTGATATGGAAAAGGCAATCGATGAAAAACCAACTTATGTTGTTTTCAATGGATCTGCTACAGCCTTATCTGGTGACAATGCACTAACAGCAAAAGTTGGAGAAACAGTAAGACTTTATGTTGGAAACGGCGGACCGAACTTGGTTTCTTCATTCCACGTAATTGGTGAAATCTTTGATAAGGTCTACGTAGAGGGTGGAAACTTAATTAATAAAAACGTTCAAACGACACTTGTTCCTGCGGGCGGATCTGCCATTGTGGACTTTAAAATCGAAGTTCCTGGAACTTTGGTTCTTGTCGATCACTCCATCTTTAGAGCGTTCAATAAGGGTGCGCTAGGACTCTTAAAGGTAGAAGGTCCTGAGGATAAAGTTATTTACTCAGGAAAGACTGCTGACAACGTGTATTTGCCTGAGGGTGGTGCAATCCAAGCAGTTCCTGGCAAAGCAGAAGAGGTTGCTATAGCACAAACTCTTGAAGAGAGATTGAAGCATGGAAAAAATATCTATACTCAAAGTTGTGCTGCCTGTCACCAACCGGACGGTAAAGGTATTAAAGGGGCCTTCCCTCCTGTTGCAAACTCAGACTGGTTAAATAAAGACGTGGCTCGTTCCATTGGTGTTGTAAAAAATGGTTTATCGGGTCCAATCGTTGTTAATGGCGAAAACTATAATAGCGTAATGCCGTCTTTGGGTCTAAGTGACGAGGATATCGCAAACGTTTTAACTTATGTATTTAACGAGTGGGGCAATTCGAAAAAAGTAGTAACTCCGGCTGATGTTGCTAAAGTGAAATCGAGCGCTCCTGTAGGCGGCCACTAATTAAGGTAAAACATGATGAAGTTGTTATTCGCACTGATCGTAAGTAACTTGGTTTGTAGTTTGGGTTTTGCAGAAACTAATGAGCTGCAACTTGTAAAAGTAGCACCGGGCCAAGTTATTCCTTTCTGGTTAGTGCCGAAATCAACGCCTGGAAAGCAGAAGACCGTTGTAAAGCCATACAAAATCGACGGTCTTTCTGTAATGAAGCATCAAGTAACCAAAAAAGAGTACGTGCAATTCTTAGAAAAAAATCCTGATTGGAATAAAAAAAATGCTCTCGATATATATGTCGATGCAACTTACTTAAACACGTTTGATTATAAAAAAGAAAACGTTCCTATTACTGAGGTTTCGTGGTTTGCAGCAAGAGCCTTTTGCAATTACCACCAAATGAGGTTGCCTACTGTTGCAGAGTGGGAGTATCTAGCCGCGGCTTCTGAAAAGATAAAAGACGCTAATAGAGATGAGAAGTTCTTAAGAAGAATACTTGATTGGTATGGTGAGCCCCATGGCGGAAAGCTCAAAACTGTCGGTAGTATTTACAAAAATATGTACGGGATTTGGGATATGCACGGTCTTGTCTGGGAATGGGTCGAGGATTTTAATTCGTCATTTGTAACGGGAGAAAGTCGCGAAGATGGCACCCTTAATAAAGATATGTTTTGTGGAGCGGGCAACATGTCTAGTGCGAATAAAGAAGATTATGCAGCTTTCATGAGGTTTGCATTTCGCTCAAGTTTAAAAGGTAATAGTTCGGTTTGGAATTTAGGATTTAGATGTGTGAGGTCATTATGAAAATAGTAAGTATATTGTGGGTCGTAGCTTTAATTTTTCTTGCGGGGTTGTCGGTGAGAGCTGAGAACTTGCCAAAGAATTCAGTATATAATTTGAAATCAAAATGGAAAAATGTTGATGGGAAAGAGATATCTCTTAAGGATCTACAGGGTGAAAATGTTTTGGTATCCATGGTCTATACAAAATGCCCGCACGCTTGTCCCATGATAATATCAAAAATATCAAAAATAGAAAAAGAGCTTTCCAAAAAGACAAAGAAAAATTTTAAAGTTGTCTTAGCATCTTTTGATCACAAAAGAGATACCCCGGAAAACTTAAAAGCATATGGTAAATCTCGAAAACTAGACGAATCGAAATGGATTTTTCTTTCCCCTTCAGATGAAGCCACAGCTAGAGAGCTTGCAGTAGTTCTCGGAATAAGTTTCAAAGAACTGGATGATGGAGAATTTTCCCATTCTAATGTTATCGGGTTACTGGATAAAAATGGTGTAATGAAATCGAAAGTTGAAAATTTGAATGCTGATATCACGCCTCTAGTGGAGGCATTTAAGGAATAGAGATGAGAAGCGAGTACCCGAATCCTTATAGATTGTTTTTCCCTCTCGGAATTTTAAGTGCGGTTTTGGGTATTACGTTGTGGTTCTTGTTTCAGTATCGTTTGCTTGATTTTTATCCAAGATTCTCACATGCAAACCTCATGTTTATGGGATTTTTATGGGCGTTTATTACTGGCTTCTTGATGACGGCCGTCCCTAAAATGTTTTCAGTGGTTTGCGCAAATTTGGTTGAAACGGTAGTGCCTGCGCTACTGATTGCTCTTCAAATAGTTCTAAATTTTTTTAATCTTACAGAACTTTCAGTCTATTTATTCGGACTTCAGATACTAATGCTCGGAGCTTTTTTAGTTCGCAGGATTTTAATAAAAAAGCAGATTCCCTTTGAAGGTTTTTATTTCTTACCATTTGCGTTCGTGCAAGGATTTATCGGAGTGATTGGATTTATGGCGGAACCCAATTATTCGCAAGTGTATTTGCTTAGCGGGCAAGCACTGGTGCTCAATTTAATATTGGGTCTAGGAAGTAGGTTGATTCCAGTCATATCTAGATGTCCAAATGCTCTTACACCTGATATTCCGACTTTGAGTAAAAATAGAGCGTTTATCTTGTCCCTAGCAATTCTATTGAATGGCGGATTTTTGATTGAAGCTTTTTATAATGCGCAAATGGGTTCTGTTATAAAACTTGTCTCTGTTATGATAATGAGTTTTTGCTTACTCGATTTACATAAGAAGCCCACAGCTTTTGGTTATGCTGGTTATGGTTTAAAAATTTCTATTGTGCTTTTACTATTGCACTCTGTGATCGAGGCCTTCTGGTCTGTAACAATAGCTAACGCCCATATCTTATATATAGGTGTATTTATACTGGTTACGCTACTTGTAGCATCTCGAGTGATGTTGGCACATGGAAAACAAAACCTAGGTTATGAGCGGGACTCAAAACGTTTACTAGCGGTAATTTTGTTATTGCTGTTAGCAACACTTTTTAGAGTCTTGGCAGACGTCTATATCACGGGCAATCTAATGAAAATTTCAGTCTTGTTAGCGACGATAGCAATCGTCTTATGGGGACATAAATTTGTTAAGGTACTTAAGGTCTCTAAATAATTGGTATTCGATCGGCGCAATAAGTTTACTTGTGGCAATGTTTGGCGGTGTGATCCTGAGATTACAACTTGCTGGAGCTGCATCGTTTCTAGAAACGTTGGATATCAGAAGATCTCATTCCCATCTTGGTTTTTATGGATTTCTATTTCCCATGTTGTGGTCCTACATCAAAGAAAGTTCTGATTGGGTCCCTGGAAACAAAATTAAATTTTTCTATGTCATGCTTTTAGTGACGTCTTCGATTAGCTTTGCTGTTTCAGGCTACAATGTCATATCGCATATTGCTTCATTTATTATCTTATTATTTTGGATTTACTTTGCAACGAGAATGCTGCGAACTAGAGAAGGCTTTTTAAAAGCCGTCCCCATTTCTATTTACCTGTCAGCAGTTGCTGTTTTTTCTATTATGGGTTCAATTTACTTATATGGTGATAGCGCTCCTCGATTTGAGTTGGCTCGGTTATTTTTGATTGTTTTGTTGTTTGGAGTATTTGGATCTCTCATTATTCACAAAATCGCAATACGACCACCTAATATCTTATTCTGGTTAGCTGGTGCTACAGGGTCTGCTGTTGCGCTTTCGGGCCTAGTTCGGAGTGAGTGGATATTGTTGTTCCCTTTGATGTGGGGAGTGGGAATATTATATTTTGTTTTTAATTTTAGTTTGAATTTAAAAAATGATGCAGAAAGGTTGCGTAAGTACTTTGTAGGAATTGGCGTGATATTAATACTCGTAGGGGTGTCGGTATTAAACTTAAATAGCCTTGTGGCGGTGGCAGGCATTCATTATTTTATATTCCTATGTTGCGGTAGTTTTTTCTTGAAGTTTAAAGCTCCTTTGGGGCTATATCTTTTTGAGGCGCTATCTCTAATAATGTGTTCTTTAATACTCTTATCTTCAGTTGGGATATATTCGTTGTTTTTGATGCATTTACTTTCGCTGGTTTCAGTTGCATTATTTTTGATTTCATTATGGAGTGTTAATATAAAAAATGTCACAACGTGAGTTTCCGAAACGTACATATTTTAAATATAAGGAGGACATATGAAGAAGCATTTAACGTTATTGCTCGTGGCACTGAGCTTGGCGACAGTGGGCTGTTCACAAATGGGAAAAGGAAAAGGCTCTTGTTGTAGCAGTACAAAGTGCGAGTGTGAAGCAAAGCCTAAGGGCGGCTGTAGCGAGTGTGAAGGCAAGTAAGAGCTGTCTGCTACAAAGATTGATCTCATCTTAAAGCCGGACATTTGTTCGGCTTTATTTTTTTAAATTCGACCAAATCCACGTCATACCAAAAATCGACAACATAGTCCCTTGCCTTAAAAGCGCCGCCAACCCGGGTGACGTCATTCTAATCACGTCCAACGGCTCTTTTGGCGGAATATTTCAGAAGGAACAAACGGCGCTTGCGAAGTGAGCTAGGGCTTATTTCCTC
>JAEYZS010000060.1 GCA_023427925.1 Pseudomonadota bacterium
GTCCTGCTTTTAGCGCGCCAAAAAGTACGATGGGATATTGCAAACAATTGGGCATTTGTATTGCAACGCGGTCACCTTTTTTAAGATTCAATTCATTTTGGAAAAAAGATGCGAAATCATCACTATATTTTGCAATTTGTTCGAAGGTTAGACTTTCGCCCATGTTCGTAAATGCTTTTTGCTTAGAATATTTTTTTACAGCTTCATCAATGACATCTACAATTGAAGCGTATTGATCGACATTAACTTCCTGTGGAATTCCCTTTGGATAGTTTTTATACCAAGCAAAACTCATGCCTTCCCCCGTTTAAGTTCCAGTTTTCAGAGTCAAATGCTAGCATAAAAAAAAACGCAAGTCTTTAGGATTCACCCTCGACTTGCGTTTCTTAGATTTAACCTAGATCTTAGATCTGACTAAGATCTACAATTACTCAGCAGACTGAGTCGTACCAGCATCTGCCGGAACTTCTTCAGTTGGCTGTCCTTCAGTTGGCACTGCTTCGACCGCAGTTTCTTCTGCAGTTGGTTCTGCAGATTTATCTTTTAAGCAAGCAGTTAGTGAAGTTGCAAGAATCGCTGTAATAGCTAGAACTTTAAAAAGTTTCATTTTAGTTATTCCTTTCATTGGTTTTACATTCAACTCGAATATAGTTTTAATATACTTTTGGATACAACCAATACGCAAAGCGTTATTCTATTGAATTATATGCGTAAATGAAAAAAAATTCATTTAACATATACCCACAAATGTTTACTCTTTTAATGTTGTAAACAGCTCACAATTCCCTTCAGAATTAACATTTAAGCCTTAACGCAAAACGGACCCTCAAATGGATAATTATTTTAACCCTTCCGAATTAAAATCCAAAGTCTCAAGCTTTTATACAAGGCATGAAACTCACTTAATGATCGCATTCTTTATTGGTGGATTTCTATTCGACTTGATCACTCTGACTGATCCAGACGATTGGTTTTCGATTCTCCAGCAAGCGGTTTACCTGACTATTATCGGATGCACTCTTTATTTTGACGTTTTAAACTCTTTTCAAAAAATACAAATTCCTGAAAGGCTTCAGAAACTTTGGGAATATCGGCAACTTCTCGTCCACTTTCTTTTTGGATCTCTATTGAGTATTTATTCTATATACTATTTTAAAAGTTCATCACTTTTAAGTTCTTTTGTTTTTATTTTCATAATGAGCGCAATCCTTATAGGAAACGAACTTTCTCGCGTCCAAAATGCAGGCCACTGGCTAAAGTTTGGAATGTTTATTCTTTGCCTGAATGCGTTTTTCTCTACAATTTACCCAACTCTACTAGGGTTCATCGGACTTGTTCCATTCTTACTAGCGGTGCTTTCGTCCATCGGCTGCGCCTATTTTTTATTCAAAAAAATATTACCAAAAGAAATCGAAAAGGCTTTTGTTCAAAAACAGTTGTTTATGCCGATCGTTGTCGTTCAAGCTGCATTTGTTATTCTTTACTTCATCGGTTGGATTCCGCCAGTACCCGTTTCTGCCAAATTCATGGGTATCTATCATAACGTTGAAAAGAAAGATAATAAGTATCTCCTCTATCATCAAAAGCCCTTTTGGAAATTCTGGGCTAACGGAGATCAAACATTCCGAGCTCAGTACGGAGACAATATTTATTTTTTCACAAATATTTATTCTCCCGCGCGATTTTCTGATCAAATCAATATCCGATGGATGCAAAAAGATCCAATTCGCGGATGGACGACGTGGGATTTAATTTCGATGAAGATCGCAGGCGGCAGGGAAGATGGTTTCAGAGGATTCACTTATAAATCAAAATATCTTCCCGGTGAATGGAGAGTCATCGCCGAAACGACCGACGGAAGAGAGATCGGTAGAATTTATTTTACGGTCATTGAAGAAGAAGCCGGTCTACCGAGAGAATTTCAGATTGACGAAAAATAAGTCCGTACTTTTTATTGGAAAAAGACTTGAGGCAATTAAGACGGCGGTCGAGCTGGGTTTCGAAACTCATGTTCTAAGCTTCAAAAAACCTAAATTCAAATCCAAAAATTACTCCGAAATATTATTTACAGGAAATTATGATGTCATCAAGGGAATGTCTTTCGATGCCATCATTCCACTTACGGAAAAATCCATACCCATCGCTAAAAATATTTTTGACCAATTAAACTCTAAAAAACCTGACGTACAAAAATATTCTCTATGTCATGACAAATACGAGATGAAGTTGCACGCACAAAAACATCGTATTCCAATTTCTGATTTTATGTTGATTGGCGAAGAAACAACTCCAGATGATCTCATAGCAAAACTAGGTTTTCCAATTGTACTTAAACACCGCGATAGGTCCGGAAGCAGAGGTCTGACAACTGCAGAGTTCAAAAGTGAGCTTTCATTAGCTCAGCCCAACATGCTGGCCGAAAAATATATTGAAGGGAAAGAATACAGTGTTGAAACTCTCGTTAAAGACGGTGAGATAGTATTCACAAACATCACCGACTACTTTGTTCATCACACTTGCAATATAGTTCCAGCGAATCTTTCAGCCTTAGAACAATCACGATTGTTGAAACTCAACCAAGAAGTCACCAAGGCATTTGGAATTATGAATGGAATTGCGCACGCGGAGTATTACCTAGGCAAAAATCAAATCACATTTGGTGAAATCGCAGTACGACCTCCTGGCGGGTATATCATGAAACTGATTGAACAGTCCTACGGATTTAACCCCTGGGAAGCACTCCTACAAATTGAACTAGGCCATGTACCGACAATCACAAAAACTCCGAGCGCTTACTCGGCTACTTGGATATTACATCCGGGGGAAGGTACTTTGGAAAGTGAGCCAGATTTTTCTCCACTCCTGACCGATCCTAATTTAATCGATATCCAATCAGGTTTAAAAACAGGGATGATCATAAAGCGCAGAGAAGGATCGGGAGAAGATTTTGGTCGGATACTTTTGAAGTCATCAGACTTCGCACAACTGCTCTCGACTATTCATAAGACCAGGAAGTGTCTTTGATCCTCTTCTATGGTCTGTGTCCATAAAATATAAATCATAACAATTGTTAAGATCTATAAGTCCAAGGTCTGAATTATTTCATTTGCCCTGCCTCCGTATTCAGGTCGTCGACCAGCTTGACGATAAGCTGTTGGAATATTTTATTCATTTTTCAAGTAAGGTAAGCATGGCATTTAACTACGAAAAAAATAAAAATAATGAAGGAAACGATAGTTTTTGGACATCGTACTCAGATTTATTTTTAGGCTTGAGTACAATATTTTTGCTTTTGTATGTTATGGCAAGCCTCCGCACCGGAACCGATGCAATCAAGAACCATTCCGACAATCAAAAACTTACACAGAGAGTTGAAGAACTTCAGAATCAGCTCAAGATGTATGAGTCTGCCAAAAATCAATACATGAATGATGCGCCCAAAACAGAACAGCAAGAATATCAAGAGTTAATGGATAAACTTACGCTATTACAAGAGGAGGCTAAGTCTGAAAAAGAAAGACTTGCTCAAGAAGCCCTTGAAAATGGCAAAAAAGCTCAAGCACTCAACAAATACCAACAGATGATTCGAAATATTATTGATGCAAACAAGGTCGCTAAATCACGCATCATTACTAGAAATGAAATTATCGATGAACAAGACATTAAGATAGATGAGCAACAACAAAACATAAGCAGTTTAGAAAGTGAAATTGTTCAAAAGCAACAAATGATCGAAAGCAACAACAAGCAGATTGCACAAAGCAAAGCTATTCTCGACAAGAGAATGAAACAGCTTCAAGCTGCGTTAAAGAAAAACAAAATGACAAAGGCCGCCTACAATAAACAGGTTAAAGCTATTCAAGATGAAAATAATAAGAAG
Organism: Pseudomonadota bacterium; assembly: GCA_023427925.1. Taxonomy (GTDB): domain Bacteria; phylum Bdellovibrionota; class Bdellovibrionia; order Bdellovibrionales; family JAEYZS01; genus JAEYZS01. Next base: position 3,881 of record JAEYZS010000060.1, read on the forward strand.
CTTGCCTCACTTCAGTCTGCAAATCAGGCTTATACACAACAATTAAATCAGGCCAGCCAACAATTATCACAACTTAACGCCGAACTCGAGGGAACTCAGGCCCAGCTTTCCCAAAAAACTCAGGAAGCGTCTAGCTTACAAGCTCAGCTTTCTGAAGCCGAAAGTGTAGCTCAAGGACTCAAGGGACAAATTGGCAATCTCAAATCCGAATTCGCTCGACAGCAAGCTGCTGATAGAAAAGCATTCGAAGCACAGATGGGAAAACTTAAACTCACTGCCGCACAGAAGGCTGCAAGAGAGGCTAAGTTTAGAGCAGATGCCGAAGGCAAAGCCAGAGCGCTTCAATCGAAAGTCGCAGGTCTTGAAGGACAACTGGCCGCGACCGAGGGTGACCTTGCACGAGCAAAAGCTGAAATGGACACAAGAAGAGCAATTGCTCGCGAAATCAAATCGGGATTTGCTAAAGCCGGTGTAAAAGCCGATATTGACATGCAAACGGGCGATGTGATTCTAGATTTTGGCGACGCATACTTTGAAAGCAACTCAGCAAATCTTAAGCCCGAGATGAAATCAATAATAGAAAGGGCAATGCCAATCTACTCGAAATCTCTGTTTGGAAACCCTAAGGTGGCGAACCAAATTAAGGACGTTGAGATCGTTGGTTTTGCATCGCCAACATACCAGGGACGATACATTGATCCGCGAAGCACAAAGCCTGAAGACAAGGCTGCTTTGAAGTACAACATGGATTTAAGTTATCAACGTGCCAATGCAATATTTAAACATTTAGTCGATGGAAAAGTCCCGAACTTTAATAATCAACAACAATTAATGTCATTGATGAAGGTTTCGGGACGAAGTTTCTTGGATGTTATGAATGTCCAAAACAGAAATATCTCATCCGCCGCTGAGTTTTGCAAAGTCAATGATTGCAAAAAGGCTCAACGCGTGATCGTGAGATTTAGCGTAGATGGTAGAAAATAAAGTGCGATGACAATCGCAAATTGTGAAGGGGAAATATTATGACAACTAAACTCGTAGCCGAATATTTTATTCTAGGCTTACCGTATGCCATGGGAGTGATCTTCCTTTTAGGAGTCTCTTTCAGAGCATTAGTTTGGTACACAGTAAAAAGACACGAATGGTTTTCAAGAGAATTTGAAAAACGCGTTAACAAATTTATTGATAACGAAGTGCCTGGCGCTGTTCATAACGTATCTTTTTATGTTCTAGCAAAAAGAATTTTAGAAAGAACTTTTTACGAAGCGTTTGCAGTACGAGATAGAACAAGCAGACGCAAAAACGACGGAATCATGAAAACGAGCGATCGTATATTCCTTGTGAAACAAGGTTGTGCTTGGTTAGTTCGTGATATTCTTAAGCAGTTGAAATTTTTAAAATGGTCAGAGGATAATCCTAAATTACTAAATATCACCAAGGCAACATTCCACCACAATCCTTGCTTTAATAGAGTTTTCGGATTGATTCCAATCACAGGTCTAAACGACCTTATTAATATTCTTCCCGGATTATTTGTTATCGGAGGTATCCTAGGTACATTTGTTGGTATTGCTGGTGGTCTTGAAGGATTGGGTGGTATGAACCTCCAAGATGTCGATAACACGAAAAACATTATGGATAGATTCCTTTATGAAATTTCATTTGCAATGAAGACATCTATCGCAGGGATTTTATTTTCTTTGATGTCTCACATTGTAAACGTTCTTCTTTCTCCAGAGAGAGCCTATGTATCTATGATTGATAGATTTGAAAGCTCTTTAGATCTTTTGTGGTACAGAAGTGACAACAATACCTACCCTGCAGTTGAAGCAGCGTTTGATGAGCATAGAGATCCACTTGAGGCTTTAGCTGAAGACGCTGTTAACAGCGAACTGGGTACGCAAACTCGAGGTCGCGAAATGACGAAAACTCGTCCGTTCAAAGCCTCTTAATCGTGGAGTTAAATGGGAGATACTAAGTTATCCGTACAGGTCCACATCACTATTGATGGAGCTAAGACCCATAAAAAGGTCAAGAAGGATAGCTTTACTCTCGGACGTCATGCAGATTGTGACGTCAATGTTCTTCACCCTCAAGTCAGCCGTAAACATCTCGAAGTTTCCATTAAAGACGAAAGAATATTTATCGAAGACACGGGTTCGTCTAATGGAACATTCTTGAATTCCAACAGAATTCCGCCAAAGCAACTCCATGAACTTTGCGCTGATGATATGCTTCAATTTGGTGAAGAAGGTCCAATCATTCAGATTGAAATTGAAGAGAGAAAAACAAGCACTACCCTATCCAAACTCTCAAGATTAGAATCTATAATTTCGCCAATAATAAATCACATCGGTGATAAGCATGGAGATGGCAAAAGCACAATTGATGCGAAGGCTCTACCACCGAAACCCATAGAGCAAGAGCCCGCTTCACCTAAGGTAGTACAAGTTAAGGGCAACTCGACTTTGCCGGAACCACCAAAGGCAGGACAAGGGCTTCCTTCTACATTGGTCCACGATCCGTTTTCGGAACCATTATCTGCGCAAGCCAACAAAAGCGAACAAGTTATCGAAGCCAACAAGCAAGCGGCCATGATATTACAAAAAGCCGAACTTGAAGCTGAGCAAAAGGCTCAAGAAGCTCATAAGCGAGCATTAGAAATTGAAGAACGGGCGGAAGAAATTTACAAGGAACGCATCAAAGCTTCCACAGTTGATGCCACAAAGCTATTTGAAGAAGCGCGCGAAGAGTCTACAAAGTTTCTTCAAGAAGCTCGCGCACAAGCCCAAGCCATTCGAGAAAAAGCAGAACAAGACGTGCGTGAGCTCAAAAAAAGTGCTGAAGAAAAAATCACACAGCTCATAAAAGAAGCTGAGGAAGATACCAAAGCGCTAAGAAGAGAAAGTGAAGAAAAAGGTTCTCAATATGTCAAGGCCGCTGAACAAGACGCAAAAAATCTGAGAAAAGATGCTGAAGAAAAAGCGGCATCTATTTTAAAGGAAGCTGAAAAAGATGGAGCCGCAATTAAAGCCAAAAGACTTTCTGAGGCCGATGATATCATAGAGAAAAAGGGTCAAGACCTTCTCAAAGAGACTCATGAGAAAATCCAAAAAGAAAAGAATGCTGCATTAAAAAATCTAGATTCACTAAAAGCGCAATCTTCTCGACTTAGAGAAGAGAATGCAAAAAGTGAAACCGAGCTTAAGGCACTCGAAGGTAAAATCTCGGACCTTAAGAAGCAGGCCAATCAGGACGGAGCCGAAGCCGAATCTAAAAAATCTTTACTGGAAAAGTATCGCTCTGACGAAAAAGACCTTTCCAAAAAGCTTGAACAGCTCAAAAAAGAAACTCATGAACATGAGATGACTCAACAAAAGCTCAAATCCGAGTTTGAGAAACTCAATATCTCGATTTCAGCATTGAAAAGTGAAAAAGAAGAAAAAGAAAAAGAAATCAATGCTCAGTTGCAAGCCTTAAAGAACAAAGTCGATGAAGAAAAAGATGCTCTTGCGAAAGCAGAAACTGAAAGAATGAATCAGTTAAAGCTTGAAACTGCAGAAGCACTTAAAAAGTTTGAACAGGAACTCATCGATGAAATCACAAGCCGCAAAATACAGCTTACCAAAGAAGTTATGCTGCAAATTGAGTCCAAGTGCCCAGGTATCGCTCTGACCGACGAATGGAAGAATCATCAGACAGAATTGAGAACAGTAATTCAAGATATTATTGGAAACGCAGACCAAGCCTCGGCAAAGAAAGTTATCGATGCGAAAGGCAAAAGAAGGTTTTCTACTCGAACGAGAGAAAAAACATTTTCGATGGCTTTGGGTCTATGTATGGGTATTTTAGCAGTTTTTGGTGGTCAAGAAATCAAACAATATATGGAAGGGTCTTCCCCTATTGAAAGAATGGTAGCTGGTGCCATTAACTCAGCTAAGGAAGACCTCGAAAAAAGAAAATATAAACCCAAGCAAGTTAAAGAAGTTAAAGACACTTATGTTGATGCAGTCATTTATACGAAAGACTTCAGCAAACTTTATAACGATTCTAAGTTCCAAGAAGAATGGACAAAGGCTGCCACGTTATATCTCTTAAAGACCTGGAGGTTAGACGAAGACGCCGCTACCCGCGCTCTTGCAAGTTCGGCAGCCCTTGTTAAAGATCTCACAGAGCGAAGAGAAAAGATTCACCCCGACTTCGTCAAAAGCGCAATCGATAAAATGCGTGAAGCCGAAAAAGATACCATAGCCCGAATCAAAAAAGAGCTTGGCGGTGAAGTGAGATTTGAATCCTTTAAAAAATACGAAAAGCGTTTCTTCGAAAAATACGATCGCAAGCCTGCTACTGAATAAGTTCATTATTGACCCTGCTTATTCAACAACTATGACTATATTCAATTAATGAGTTCTATAAAATCTAAAAGAACAATTTGATACCACCAAAGATTCCATCTCTTTCAATTTCTTTGGTGGAAGGAACGACGATATTCCTGTACTCTTCTTTTTCTTGAAACCAAGTCCCATAGACTCTTAAGAAAGCGAAATCGATAAAGAAGGTTCCCTCTATTCTTTCGCTTTCTAGTTCACTTCCGATATCGGATTTGTCTTTGAAGTATTTTTTGTAGTTACCAATTATTCCGGCATACTTTATTAGATTTAATGTCAGACTCCCACCTGCAAAGTTTTGTTGGAATTTCTCTTGGTTTGTAGTTAGCATCTTATCATTTCTATAGCGTATTCCATAAAATCCAGTCAGATTTGTTCCTTTTGAGTTACGCCCTAAAAGCCTCAAATGAATAGACCCTTCACCGCTTGTAAATTCTTCTCCCGAGTCAGCGTACTCAGCTTGTAGTCCGATGATCGAAGCATAAGCTCCGATTTGTGCTCGGTTCATTCGATATTCCTTAAGAGGCTCGGCGACTCCATTTATGCGAACAATAGAATCATAGGTTGTAGTTTGAGCTCCTAAATAAAATTCAAAAGGGTTCGATGATGAATTCATTGCCAACCACTGATCCATCAGTCTATTTTTTCGTTGTGTTTCAAACCAATCTGACAAACTCCATACATCGCGATAGGCGTTGTCACTTTTTCCTCTGAGTGAAGATGGACCTTGTCTCGATGACCAAGACTGAAACTGAGCTTGAGCCGGCAAAACTGCAAAAATAACTAAAATAATTAGGAGTTTCATACACATACTCATCGGCAAATTCGCTAGACCAATGTAGGGTTTCGTGTCACATTATGAGTCACTCTTATTTTAATTTCTGGGAGTTAGTATGGAATTTCGCAAAACTGAATATGGATTTTACTTAAAATTTGATAAAGATGAAAAGCTTCACAAAACACTCGAAAAATTCATGTTGGATCAAAAAATCCAAGGTGGATTTTACCATGGATTAGGTGCTCTCAAAAATTGCGAGCTTGGATTCTATCATTTAAATAAAAAAGAGTATCATCGCGAGACATTCGAGGCCGAGTGCGAACTCCTCAATTTGACAGGAAGTTTGTCTTGGTTTGAAAATCAACCAGTCATTCACTCACATGTGACCTTGGGTGATGAGCAGTTTAATGCGTTCGGTGGCCATTTATTTGAGGCAAATGTGGCAGTGACCGTAGAATTATCTCTTACGACTTTCAAAGACAAAATCGAGAGAGCTAATAACCCAGATATTGGTCTCAATCTGATCACATTTTGTCCGATAAAGTAATGTGTCCAAAAACAAGAAGTTATTCAGTTTAGTTGCAGAGATCTCCACAGCAATTGTCGAGGCCCAAAAGCCAATTCAAATTTTGGATGCCATTAAATGGAAAGACGGTATCTTTGAACAATTTAAAAAATCCAATTTTAAAGAGCTTCCGCAAACGGATAAATCTTATTATTCAGATATACCTCTAAAATTTGATGCCAAATCCAAAATTCAGGAATTCGAAGAAATTCGAAAATTAATCGAAAAAAAAATCGGCAAGGCTGAACCTGTAGCTCAAATACTGTTACGCAACTGTAAGCAGTATGAGGATGTCGTAAGAATGCTCTTAGCGCGTGGAACTCTGGATTTTTACAAATACTCCAAAGATCTTTTTGGAAGCTCAAACGACGTCTTGTTAGACGGAAAAACCAGCCTTATCGAAGCCGGAACGATGCTCAGTGAAATTTTAATTTTTATAGAAAATGCGGATCTTGGCGTGTGCTATCTCAAGAATATTCCTTCGGAAGATGCTGTGGCATCACTTAATGATAGGTTAACAAACTATTTTCACGATACTGAAGTCACTGTCAAATTGGACGACGGAATTTTATCTGATGCAGCTGCTGGATCAAATTATATAAAGATTAGACCAAATCTCATGTTTTCAGAGCGCGATATAGACATATTTGAAGTCCACGAAGGCTGGGTTCATGTCGGAACAACGCTCAACGGGACAAACCAGCCGTTTGCCAAATGGCTCTCCAAAGGACCACCTTGCACAACGTCCGCACAGGAGGGACTCGCTTTTCTATTAGAGGTATTTACGTTTGTCTGTACTCCGGAAAGACTCAAAAAAATCAATAATCGCCTTGTAGCCTGTGAAATGATTGAAAGTGGCGCAAACTTTAATCATGTTTTTAATTTTTTCAAAAATTTGAATCAGACTGATGAGCAAGCATTTAAGAATGCGCATCGCCTCTTCCGAGGCGGACTTACAACAGGGGGGGCGCCATTTACAAAGGATATTTCTTATTCGAAAGGGTTTATAGAAACCTATAACTTTATTAGAAGCTCAGTGAGAATTGGAAAGCCCGATATGATTCCCTTTCTGTTTTCCGGAAAAGTGACTCTAGAAGATGTTCCAGTACTCTACGAATACTCCAAAGAAGGTCTTATCGAACGACCTAAATATTTACCTCCGCAGTTTAACGATCTCAATGGTATCGCCGTTTGGATGACTTTTTCAAACTTCCTGAATAAAATAAGCCTTGAAACTATTTCTAAAAATTTAAAGCAAGATATTAACAAATAACGCCCGATTTATAGGCTCTTATTTTATTGCTTTTCCCTCTAAGCCATATTAGTTTTAGGCCCTCACAAACAGTCTAAAAACAAGAGAGAAAAATGGCACAAATTATCTATACAATGAAGGGTTTAACCAAATCCTACAATCAGAAGGTTATTTTAAAAGACATTTATTTATCATTTTTTGACGGAGCTAAGATTGGTATTTTAGGTCTCAATGGCTCTGGTAAATCCACTATACTAAGAATCATGGCGGGAATTGATAAAGACTATAACGGCGAAGCATTTGTTCGTGACGGCGTTAAAGTTGGATATTTGCCGCAAGAACCACAACTCGACGAAACAAAAACTGTAAAAGAAAATGTCATGGAAGGAGTAAAAGAGATAGCAGATCTTCTTACCGAGTTTGAGGCCATCGGGGCAAAATTCGCAGAAGAGATGACTCCAGAGCAAATGGACAAGCTTCTTGCAAGACAAGCCGAGCTTCAAGACAAGATTGATGCTACAAATGCATGGGACATTGAAAGAACTTTAGCAATTGCGATGGACGCCCTTAGATGTCCACCGCCAGACTCGCCTGTAAAACATCTTTCAGGCGGAGAAAAAAGACGTGTTGCCCTTTGCCGATTACTTTTAAGTAAACCTGATATGCTACTACTTGACGAACCAACGAACCATCTGGATGCGGAATCGGTTGCATGGTTAGAAAGATATTTACACGACTACCCCGGAACTGTTGTTGCGATTACTCATGATCGTTACTTCTTAGATAATGTTGCTGGCTGGATTTTAGAACTTGATCGTGGCAGAGGTATTCCGTGGGAAGGAAATTATTCTTCTTGGCTAGAGCAAAAACAAAAACGTCTTGAAGGAGAAGAAAAAGCTGAAGGCAAACGCCAAAAGCAACTTGAAAGAGAATTAGAATGGGTACGTCAATCTCCAAGAGGACGTCAGGCCAAGTCTAAGGCGCGTATTACTTCTTACGAAACCTTACTCAACCAAGATGTGAATGAAAAGATCAACGATCTAGAAATTTATATCCCTCCAGGACCAAGACTTGGAGAATTGGTGATCCAGGCTAACGGAGTATCAAAAGCTTTTGACGACAAACTCTTATTTGAAAATTTAGATTTCAGTCTTCCTCGCGGCGGCATTGTCGGAGTCATCGGTCCAAATGGTGCGGGTAAGCCCACACTCTTTAATT
>JAEYZS010000114.1 GCA_023427925.1 Pseudomonadota bacterium
CTCTTTATCGTGACTGAGTGGAATGAGTTTAGAAATCCAAATTTAGATACTATAAAAGCAAATTTGAAAAACCCTGTGATTTTTGACGGCAGAAATGTGCTAAATCCCGCAAAAGTAAAGGAACAAGGATTCAACTACTACTGTGTTGGTAGACAGGCCTTGGTCTAAGGAAAAGCTAATGAGTAAAAAAGTCTTAGTTGCAGGTGGCGCAGGTTTCGTAGGAAGCCACCTCGTAGATTTGCTTTTAGAGAAAAACTATGAGGTTACAATCCTTGACAATTGTGTCACCGGACATAAAAAAAATATCGCCCATTTAGACAACAAAGTTCGCTTTATCGAAAAGGATATTCGCGAGCCTTTAAAGTTTGATCAAAACTTTGATCAGATCTACAACCTTGCATCTCCGGCCTCCCCCATCGATTTTGAAAAAATTCCGATGTTTATTATGGAAACAGCCTCAATTGGACATAAAAATCTATTAGAAGTTGGAAAAGAGACTGGCGCACGCGTCTTCTTTGCTTCAACCAGCGAAGTGTATGGTGACCCCGAAGTTCATCCTCAACAGGAAGATTATCGAGGTAACGTCAATATCATCGGTCCAAGAAGCTGCTATGACGAAGCCAAAAGATACGGTGAAACCTTAACTATGATTTACAATCGCAAGTACGGAGTGGACACTCGTATTGTTAGAATTTTTAATACTTATGGACCCCGTATGCGCCCTGAAGATGGGAGAGTCATTCCAAACTTCTTCTCACAAGCTCTGGCTAAAAAGCCACTAACGGTCTTTGGAACCGGAAAGCAAACTAGATCGCTTTGTTTCGTTCGAGATGAAGTTGAAGGACTATTTAAGCTTATGGAGAGCAATGAGGCTCGCCCTGTGAACATCGGTAATCCCCAAGAGCTTACTATGTTGGAGCTTGCCGACACTATCAATAAGCTCTTAGGAAATACTGCAGGTGTCGAGTTTAAACCTCTTCCTGCGGATGATCCTCAACGCAGAAGACCCGATATTACACGAGCAAAAGAAGTCCTTAATTGGGAGCCTAAGATATCTTTAGAGGACGGCTTACAAAAGACGTTTGAATACTTCAAACAAGAGCTAAAATAACAAAAAACAAATTGCGCTGTATAAATCAGTTGGCGGCGCAAAGAATAAGGGCGCAAAAAGCCGCATAGGTAAATAGCAATGAAATTAGCAATCGTTGGAGCCACAGGGGCCGTCGGATATGAATTTTTAAGTGTTCTTGAAAAAAGTTCGTTAAAGTTTAAAGAGTTACAACTTTACGCCTCTAAAAACAGCGCTGGAAAGAAAATCACCTTTAAAGGCCGCGATATTACTGTTCAAGAAATGCCAGAAGGTAAGATTGCAGCAGACCTAATTCTTGCATCTGCCGGCGGATCTATTTCAAAAGCTCAAGCTCCGAAATGGATTGAGGGTGGAGCGATCGTTATTGATAATTCAAGCGCGTTTCGTTACGACAACGATGTTCCTCTCGTAGTTCCTGAAGTGAACGCCGAAGCTGCACTTCAACATAATGGAATTATCGCGAACCCGAATTGTACAACTGCAATTCTCGTTGTTGCCGTAGCTCCTCTTCACAAGGAATTCAAAATCAAAAAAATGATTGTAAGTTCGTATCAAGCTGCAAGCGGTGCTGGTGCCAAAGGGATGGACGAACTTCTTGAGCAAACGAAGGTCTATTTTGATAACAAGAAGCCGTCGCATGAAGTTTTTGCTCATCCACTACCCTTCAACATTATCCCTCACATTGATGTCTTCCAGGAAAATGGATACACGAAAGAAGAAATGAAAGTAGCATGGGAAACTCGCAAGATTCTGGGCGATGATACTCCAAAAATTTCCTGTACAGCAGTTCGTATTCCAACTCTAAGAGCTCATAGCGAAGCAGTGACTATGGAATTTGAAAAGTCGACTACTCCTGAAGCCGTTCGTGAAATACTAAAATCTGCAAGCGGCGTGGAATTAGTAGATAGTCCGAATGATAAGCTTTATCCTATGCCTCTAAATGCTGCCAATAAATACAACGTCGAAGTGGGCAGAATCCGATCAAGCCTAGTGTTTGATGGAGGAATTGATTTATTCCTTTCAGGTGATCAGCTTTTAAAAGGCGCTGCTCTAAATGCGGTTCAAATTGCCGAGTACTTGCAAAGTCAAAATGCAATTCGCTAGTAGTGCATCATCTTCATACAAAAAACCGAGCCCCCAGATTTAATATATTCGGATGTGTCGATTTCAATAATTTCAAATCCTTTTTTCTTAAGTTGTGTTTTGAACTTTTCAGACCCCGGATGCAAGAGAACATGCTTCCCATCTGGAGAGTGGCAATTGCCCGCAAAATTTTCTCTAGCCTCGCGAAGATCAATTTCAATGACGTCATTAAAGCTCCGGCGAATGATTTCTAGGTCGTCATTTGTAAAGGCTTCTTTGACGATTGCAACAGAGTCTTTACCTAGAATTGAGAAACAAGTATCGAGATGATAGAAGTACTCACTTTTTAATTCTAACAGGAACACCTTATGGCCGGTAATCTTTTCTATGTCTTGGTAGACACTCTTGTCCGTTCTAAATCCGTAACCACCATAGATCTCTTTTGTTTCGGGACGTATCAGAGCATCTCCATTTCCTTCAAAAGAACTTTTTTCAAGATAAAAGACATCGTAATTATTCTTTGAATAGTAATCCTCAAAAAAGCAAACTTCGGGATTTCTATAAGGAGATCTCATATTACTCAAGATTACAGATGGCTTATTTTTTTCAGAATCCCAAAACGGAAAGCTTTGATTAGCAGTAAAAACCATATCAGGCAGTCCTTGGACTCCGGGAATTACTTCGACAGAGAAACCTAGACGTGTGTAGGTATCTTTTAATTTATTCCATTGAGAGTGTGCTTTTTGGACGTCCACTTTCTGCAACTTTCCATCCTCAGTTGTCATATATGGGTTTATAGCGTACTCAACGTTAAAATAATCCGGAGAGACCATTAAAACTTTTTTCATAATTTGACTCTTAATCATATTGGGTTTTCAATTATTAGATGATTAAATATTTACTTATTCCATTTTTATTAGCAAGTTTATCTTTAGAAACCAAAGCCTTTGATCTTGAGAAAAGTCTACCTATTGGCCTCACTCAAGAAGAAAAACCACTTCTAAAAGACTATATTCAGAATGCAGAACGCTTCTTAACTGAGGCTCCAGTTGGCCCTATCCATTCTTTAGGTGAATGGGAAGAGTCCGAAGCCGCAATGACATTATGGAACAACAAATCCCTAGTCACAGCACTTTCTGAAAATGGAAATGTCAAAATTCTTGCCGATAGTATTCAACATAAAAATACTTGGTTAAGTCGCATTAAAAGTTGGAACCTCGATGAATCTAAGTTTAGTTTTTTTATCGTTCCTACAAATAGCATTTGGGTTCGCGACTATGGGCCATGGTGGAT
>JAEYZS010000126.1 GCA_023427925.1 Pseudomonadota bacterium
GTATTTGTGAGTTTATCTGATTATGAAGATACTTTCTATTCCCGCGTGGGTATGAAGTATGCTATCAATAAGTACTTTGAGTGGCTCAAAAGCTGGTCTCTTCAATACGTTTCCGCAGAAGCGATGCTTTCAGGGAACAAAAGATTGGGTGATCATTTTGAGGCTGCCTTCAAAAAAGAAAATTGGATAGTTAGACTTTGTGCCTACTATTTAGAACCTAACCCAACGGATACGGACAAAGAAAATTTATTAGTTAAAAACTTTTATGGTTACGGCAATAACTACTATATAGATGCAGATCGAAGATTCGGTAGAGAAAATAACTGGGTCTTTTTGTTGAGAGCTCGAGATGGTGATGCTGGAAAGCTTTTAGAAGTTGGATTTACGAGAGAATTTAGAAAGTAATTTATGAACGATGAGATTTCTCAAGAAAATAATGTTCCTGTTAAATTAGGAGAGTTTGCACTTTTAGAAGTTGTCGCTGTTGAACCAATTGGTGCATTTTTAGATTGGGGACAGCCTAAAGATCTATTTCTCCCGTTTGCAGAACAAGAAGGTCGAGTTGAAGCCGGGGAAAAGGTCATCGTTTACACTTACCTCGATAAAGCCGAGCGTGTGACAGCATCCATGCGATTAAATAGAAACAAAGCGAAATTTGAGTTGAAGTATCAGGCTGGCGACGCTGTTGATCTATTAATCGCTGCAAAGACCGATATCGGATTTAAAGCAATTATCGACAACAAACATATGGGATTGCTGTTTAAAAATGAGGTTTTCCAAGAGCTTCATTACGGACAACAAATTGAGGGGTACATCAAAGCTTTAAGACCGGATGGCAAAGTTGATCTAAGCCTACAATCTGGTTTAACAGGGCATAAAGCCGCTGTAGGTATTGATGAGAAAATCTTAGAGTTATTAAAAGCAAAAGATGGATTTCTGCCTATTAACGACAAAACACCGTCGGAATATATTCACGGCCTTTTTGGTGTTAGCAAGAAAAAATATAAAATCGCCTTAGGTGCTCTATACAAAAAGAGACTGATCACAATTTCTGAGGATGGAATTCATTTAGCGAAATAAAGTTTTGCGAGTTTCTTTCCAGCTCTGTTTTAAATCACTACTCAATTCTAAATCCTTTTCTTCATAAACCGAAGCTGTATAATCACTTATAAAGCGTGCTGAAAAGTCTTCAGTCGATGGGAATCGCTCGCTTAATCGGCTCAAATACTTTTCTGGGGATTCGGAAGGCTCTCGCGGTAATCCTACCTTTTTTCCTGCTTCAAATACCTCTGTTAATAGCTTTTGATACTCAGAAAGGTTCATCGATCTAATTAATAGCCACTGAGAAACGAGTCTAACTATAAAAACAAAAGCAATAAATCCAAACAGTATCCAGCCTAAGTTATTTCGAATGATTTGGAAAAGTTCCCTTTGATATTGCCTATCAAATTCTATGAGAAACGCAACCCAAGTGTAATTGATGTTTTCAACCCATGCGACGGCTTGATCATATATCGCTCTAAAGTTTTTCTCAGTATTCGATCTTGCGGCGACATTTTCAAGATAGCCTTGGGCTCCTAACTGAATTCTTAGTGGAATAGCAAGCGCCGTAGGATCAACTCTAATCCAGCGATTGCGTGCGTAAATCTCAACCCACGCATGAGCATCTTTAGTCGAAATACTCCAAAAATCTCCAAAGCTATTCCATGTTCCACCTTGAAATCCCACGATTACTCGAGCAGGAAGTCCAAGGGCGCGGGCTAAAGTTGCATAGCTTCCGGCAAAGTGTTCGCAGAAACCTTCTTTTCGATCAAACAAAAACTCCTCAAGCTCGTTATCACCATAGACACCGGGAGTAAGAGTGTATTTAAAGTCTGAGTTTTGAAAAAACTGATTAAGAAAGGAAACCTTTTCATTTTCGCTTTTGTTTTTATGAGGCAATACAAAGTCTAAAATTGTTCGAGAGAGCTCAGGCGTTTGAAGATCTTTTTCGCTAGGCTTATTCGTATCGTAAGATAGAAATGAAGAAATACCTCTATATAAGAATGTTTTTTCTAAAGACAGATTGGATCTATAAACTGAATTTTCAAATCGTTTTATAAAATAGGACGGACCATGAATAGAAAGAGGGGTCTCAAGGCCAAAAATATAATTTTGATTTCCCGGTTCTAAGTACACATCATACTGCACGCGAGAAGAGTTTTCAGGATTAACTATTGTTTCGTTGTTGGAAGGGGTTCGTTCTCCGGTTATTTTCCAGCTTAAGCCCTCGGAATAATTTAAAACGGCACCTCTCCAATAGAGTTGGTGAGGGCGTGCAACAAAGTTATTAAACTTTGCGCGGAAAACTAAGATATTACTCTGAACGAGCTCAGCCGTAGAGCCAGGAGTAAGCTCTTCTGAAAACCCTGTTCTACTTTGAACTTCTTGATTCTTTTTCGCCCAAGGTAGAATAACTCTAGGGAACACAAAGAAAAGTGTAACGGTGAGAGGAATGGACAAGACAAAAATTCTTAGGATAAACTTATATGGGAATCTTTGATTTGGACTAAGCATCGAGAGCCATAGACCAAAAAATGCAACAAGCAGAAACGGAGCCCAATAGAGATCCAAGCTAAAGAGAGGCTTCATTGCAAGCAACATAAACCCTAGGACCACGAGATACTTATGATCTCGTGAATTCTCATATTCTAATACTTTTAGACCAGTAAGTCCCATAAGAAGCGTGGTCGAAGCTTCTTGCCCAAGAAAAGTTCTAAATTGTACATAGATAAGAGCTAGCAATAAGACGCTTAAGCTCGTAGTGATTTTGCGGGAGACAGAGGGAAAGTTTCGTTTTTCAATAAGGAACTTGTATGCAATTAAAAGAGCCGAAAAGAGCGAAATCCAAATAGGTGCATCAAATGCAATCAGAGATAGCAATAACAATAGCGACACTACGAGGTACTTTTGAGAAGTAAAGAATAACTTCATAAATCTTCCTCTGTTAAAGTCGCAAGGAGTTTCATGCAGTCGCGGAAGTGAAGTAAGCCACTATTTAATGGTATAGATTTGGACTTTATTTGTAGCGAATAAGAGTGACCCGATTGTTCACAGTTATAAATCCATAACGCAAGCTGAGAGATGCGTGCTTCAAAATCGTTAATGCGTGATGTTTGTTCCCAGAAAAACTCATAAGCATGATCTTGATTGCTTTCATAGTTTTTAACTAACAACTCTTGATGTTGCGATGACTTTAGCCAATTAATTCTGCGTATGGGATCTCCCGAAGAGTAAACTTTGTGATCTCTAAAGAGCCCCTGTTCTCCTGTTAGGCTAGATCCTGTATCACTGATAGGAAAATCAAAACTTCCTTTAAGAGCGGGGT
>JAEYZS010000135.1 GCA_023427925.1 Pseudomonadota bacterium
GAAAAGGGATTGGGGGTATTCTTGAACTATGAGATTCAAGATAGACCCAGGCACCTTGCAGAATAGCAATAACATATTCAAACGTCTATTCAATTGAGATTATTTTTTGTACGGCAACTGGGGACAGTGCAAATTCAAAAAACAATTTTTGCAGTCTGGACTACGAGCCGTACACACCGCTCTACCGTGGGTAATCAAATAGTGCGAATACATTGTCCAATCCTTTTGAGCTATGAGCTTCTGAAGTTCAAGCTCTAGCTTTACAGCATCTGTTCCCCGCACGAATCCAAGTCGATTTGAAAGTCTTGTAACGTGAGTATCAACCACCATTCCCGGAATACCAAAGACATTTCCCAAGACAACGTTAGCAGTTTTACGACCCACTCCCGGCAGTGCATGAAGCTCTTCCATCGTTTGTGGCACTTCTCCCTTGTGCTTTTCAACAAGTTGTTCGGCGCAAGCTTTAATATTTTTTGCCTTATTTTTAAAAAAGCCCGTAGTTCGCACTAGGTCTTCGATCTCTGCCAGGTCAGCTTTTAAATAACTTTTTGGGTTTGGAAACCTTTTGAAAAGTGCTGGGGTAACTTTATTTACTCTCTCGTCAGTACACTGAGCAGATAGAATCGTTGCTACCAAAAGCTGAAATGCGTTTTCATGATCTAGAGCGCAGTGAGCATCAGGGTAGCGCTTAGCCAATAGAGATACGACTTTGGCTGCTCGCTGTTTTTTATTATCAAAATTTTCCTTAAAACTTTTCGTCGACAGCTTTGGGACTTTTGCACTTTTTAATTGAGTTGAGCTCTTAGCTTTCGCCATCGTTTCCGATTGCCTCTACCGGACAACCTTCCATTGCTTCTTTACAAGCTTCTTCTTCCTGAGGAGTTGTAGGCTGCTTTAGAACGTAAGCATGTCCATCTTCATCGTTCATTTGGAAGTTATCTGGAGCTGCGCACACGCATGCATCACACGAAATGCAGGACTGGTCGACATAGAATTTACCCGGCTTATTTTCAGGCCATTTATCAGATTTGTTAGGCATGGGCATATATATAGGCCTTTCGTCCGGCCATGTCAAATAGGCGAATGTCTGGATTTGATTTACCCATAGATACCCTAAATAAGTTCTTTGATATACTCAAAGTATGGATAAAATTCACCCTAACAACACATTAATGGCAAGGGCTCCAACCCCTGAAGAATACAACGATTTGGTTAAATTCCTTGATCAGCAATTGAGGCCGGAAAACAAGTGGTCTATCACCAACGAATATCCAACGGCTCTCACCCAGGAAAATATTCATAATCTCCGCATTATTTCCGAAGGAAGTGAGTTCCTCTCTCACGCTGCCTTAAAACCCCACATCATCAAAACCCCAGCCGCTATTTTCAAAGCTGCTGCTATTGGTAGTGTCGTAACAAATGACAAATTCAGAAATCAAGGCCACTCACGAACGGTGCTTAACGACTGTATCGAGCTTGCACGAAAGCAAGATTGTGACTTTGCGATCCTATGGACAAATCTCTATGAATTTTATCAGAAGATCGGATTTGCACTTGCAGGCTACGAAATCAGCTTGGTTATTGATTCCAATTTTAAAGTTCAAAGAGACTCTCAGTACAAAATTTTAAAGTCTCCAAATGTCGATCCAATGGCTCTTCACAAGCTGATGAGTCAGCACACGGTTTCAACATTTAGAAATCCTGATGAGGTAAGAAAATACTTAAACATTCCTAATTCCAATGTCTACACTCTTTGGGAACCCAATGGGACGCTAGGCGCATACTGTGTAGAAGGAAAAGGTGCCGATTTAAGTGGTTATGTTCATGAATGGGGCGGTAGTGTTTCCAAAATCGTTCAACTCTTAAAACACATTCAAGACGATCAAAAAAGAAATATCACCATCATCGCTCCACAACACTCTCAAAATTTAATCCAAGAGTGCGTGAATCTTGGTGCCTCAAAAAGCGAAGGCTTTCTTGGAATGATAAAGCTTGTAAACGAAGAGGCTTTCTTTAAAAAGATTCATCGTCATGCGAGAATCGATCTTGGTATTTCAAACTTGGTTCTAGAAAAATCTAATGACGAATACCGAATTGGAACTACGGAGCAACACCTTTCATCTCCAGATCCAGTCGACATTATTCCTCTAATTTTTGGACCAAGACATTTTTCTGATGTGAAAGGGTTCAATTCTGCATCTGTCCAAACTCTAGAAAAAATATTTCCACTGCCTCTCTGGCTTGGTGGATGGGATTCAATTTGATGAAACACCTAAAAATTACTCTTTTTGCGCTCTTAATGATGATTTCCGTAACTTCGTGCTTAGAAGAAAAACCCCTTACGGATGATCCAAAGGGAGAAGGCGTACAGTTTGACAACATGATGCAAGCTTTTATTGATGCCTCGGGCGGACTTACACCGATGAATATGAAGCAGGGCGAATTTGCTGTATTTAGAAATTATGCACGCGTTTACACTGGCGCCTTCCAAGAACAAGGGTATACCGCTGCCCAAGTTCTCGAAGTGGGTGGAGACAGCGACACGACTATCATTGATGGGAACTCATATCCTATTAAGAAAATCAACACGCTCGTTACTCATTATCTTCCCGTTGATCCCGAAAACCCCGATCAAATTGAAATTGATCCCAACGTCCCTCAAAAAGAGTGGAAATGCGAATTTGTAAAACCTCCTTACTATCTCTGGTTGGGCGAGTGCGAATTACCACCGGAGCAAAATTTTTGGGTCTTTCACGGCCTAAGCGTTCCACAAGATCCAATATTCTTTTCACTTTCAAAGTATAAGAAAAAACAGAAACTTCCGCAAAAGTTAATAGACGAAGGAAGATGCTATGATTTTGCCAATTGTGAAATTGACGTTATGTATTTAGAGTTTGATCTCATCATAGAAAATAACGACGGTACCACTGAGCGCCGACGGTATAGCGTGGGGCTGACTTCAGAGCTTCCTTATTTAGCTTCAAACGTTAAAACATGCTTTAGCACTCGAATTACGATTAATGGAACTAAACATCCCGTTGATATTTGCCAAGAGCTAGTTGATTTCAAACCATAATTGTAATTAACTGGTTTGAAATGAATAGATTCAAATATTTTAAAATTGAATTAGTTGATGAGGTCATTGTTGCGCTCTTTGATAACTCCAAACAACGGAATTGTTTTGGTATCGCGTGCGCCAAAGAACTCCAATCAATAGTAAAGCAAACCTCCAAGAATAAACACGCGGGCTTAATTGTTACATCCAAAGAGAGAGTATTTTGTTCAGGAGGAAATCTTGCTGATTACGCAAAGTTAAAAAAGAAAGCTGAAGGCATTAGGATAAATCGGGAGATTACAAAAATCTTAAATGAGCTTGAAGCGACTTCCTTTCCTACGGTTTGCCTTGTAACAGGCGATTGCTTCGGAGGAGGCATCGAGTGGATTTCAAGCTTTGATACTGTTTTTGCATTACCCAGTGCCATGTTTGGAATGTGGCAAAGAAAAATTGGATTGTCTCCAGGCTGGGGCGGAGGACAGCGTTTACTTAAACGTATTTCAAATAAGAAGCTCGAAAGTCTATTGTTAAATGCATCCAATTTTTCTGCTTACGAAGCCTTAGATATGGGGCTCATCGATGCTATTTATCTGAAAGAAACGATCCTTAGAAAAGCAATTATACATATAAAAAAGCAACGGGACCTTCCACAGATC
>JAEYZS010000155.1 GCA_023427925.1 Pseudomonadota bacterium
GTTGAAACACCAGATAACTGTCTTTCATCGTCTGAGTATTGTGTGATTAAAAATATAAGCAAAAAATTTCTGTTCAAAAATGGAAGTTTTCAGATTTCAATGTCGCCTGAATCGACTATTATTCGTCAAAAGCCAAGAGAAATTTCATTCGTTGGCGGACAAATCTTTGTAAAGACATCATCAAAAATATCATTTGTTGTTCCTTATGGGCAGATTGAAGTTGAACCCGATTCCCAGGTGATACTGGAAAAATTTAATGATAAGGTTGTAGTCCAGACTATATTTGGAAAATCCTATCTAAGACCGCTGGGTGAAAAGAAGGCCATATTGGTTTCAGAGGGACACGAAAATTTTATTTCTGAAGTCGATGGATCATTGAAGGCGCAAACAGGAATTCCTAAACCCATAGTCATAGAGCCGTTACTTAAAGCATGGTTCTACCATGCGGACCTTAAAAAGGAAAAATTCGTAGAAGCAGTAGAAGCGTTCAAAAGTATCCATGAAAAAGCAGTCAAGGAGCTTTCAATTTTAAACGAACAAATTGCAAGTCGAGAAATTGCGTCAGCAAAAGCGGCAAAATCGGCTGCCGAAGAGCGCGCTCGCAAAGCCAAAGAACATCGTGAGTTGATGCAAAATATGTATTATCAACGGCTGCTTGCTGAGTAAATTCGCCATAGTTGTTGCTTAAATCCCACATCTGTATTTGTTATTTTTCTATAGCAAAAAAACGCATTCTAAATGAGTCGTAAAAACCTTGATATTTCATATACTAAGCTCACTGATTCTTTTACGTGCATTTGATTGTAAAATATTCAATTGCAATATGGATACGAACCCTTAAAGTCATCTCCAAGTTAGCGTTTTTTTTAATAAAACGAACTATTAAAGTGGGGACTTTAGGGGTTTGATGTTGAATAAATTTTGTGTTCTTAAAAGGACAACATTCATTTTTACTATCTCATTTGCGGTGCTAGCTGTGCACAAAAAAACACACGCGGTTGCTGACTTTGGTAATCCAGGTGTTTTGCCTCAAGGTCGTTATCAGATGACTTTCAGATTTGGAAATACTTCCGAAATCCAAGATAAATTCAACTCTCAAGGAACTTTGCAGTCTCCGAGTCGAATGAACAAGCGCTTTGATAATAAATTTTTAATGTCTCAACCCAAGTTTCAAGGGTTCGCTAAGATTCTAGATGAGCAGATTCTCCCGAGCCAGAAACCATCTGTGAAAATAGATCCGGGATCAGTAGAGTTCAAAGGGAATGCGCAAGTCGATTACTTTGTTCCTCAGCTTGCAAGAGGAATGACAAAAAACTGGAGTTTAGGATTTGGAATTCCTTTGGTTCGTTATAAGTCTGATATTTCTATGCAAAATCGAGGAATAAATACTGCACCTGGAGTTTTAAAGGGAGCTGCTTCTCCAGAGAAATTTAAAGATCTTAGCAAGAGTATGGCAGCAGAGGCGCAAGCGCTTATTGATGGTCCCTCGGCACTGGTTGCTAATCAATTGCGTGAGAACAACTTTAGGTCTATTTCCGAGCGAGATGAGAGATTTATGGGTGATATAGTTTTAGGAAGCTCGCTCAAACTCTACGACTCCAAAAGTGTAGACCTTTATATGCTAAACAACCTTACTTTACCCACGGGTCCAAAAGATGATCCCGATGATATGATTGATCTCAATATTTTTGGAAAGACTCAGCTTCAAAACGTATTCTTTGCAAACCTAGAAACTTATAAGTGGTTAGAGCTCGGTGTAGGAGTCTTTTATACTTGGGGAATTCCTGATGACTTCGAAAAAAGAGTCCCGGAGAGTGAGAACGATTTTATTCCGAGAGAATCCAGTAAAGAAACCGTGCGGAAGGATCCTGGAGATGCTGTAGGTGCACAATTCTACTCTCAAGTGAAGCTGAGCGATTACTATCAGATTGGAGCAGGTTACGAAGTTGCTAGAAAACAAGCCGACAAATATAGAGGTGGCAATCCTTCTTCACGATATGATCTTTTAGAGAAAGATACAGACTCAAACTATCAAATCGCCAAATTTAAATTTACTTATTCTACGGTGGATGGGTTTTTAAGAGATGAAGTTAAAATCCCATACTCTATTACTTATGCTTTCGCTGATCACATCAGTGGAAAAAATGTTGAAAGAGAACTTACTCACGAATTCTTGATGAAGTTTTACTTCTAGGAGCATTTGATTGAAAAATATTTGTAACATAACATTTGTAGCTTTATTGGTTCTATCAGCTTGTGCTCCAAAGTCTGAAAATACTCAGTTTACTGATTTGGCAAAAGAACAATATCAGTACACTCCGCGAAACCAAGATAGGGAGCTCTCAGAGTCTTCTTTAGAAAATTTCAGTTTGGAATCTGTGTTCGGACTAGATAAAAGCATTTCAGAAAATCAGCCATGGATAGAAGACAGCGTAGGTGTTTTTAAACTAGCTGAAAACGCTATGCTTATGAGCAATACACAAAATGGTGCGGCCAAGGCGGAATATCAAAAATTTGGTCAAAATTTATTAAAGCTATTTTATCAATCAAAAGAAAATTCGACTCAGTTTGGCAAAGATGAAACCATGTATTTGCCCGCCGCTCTGGGATTTGAGGGAAAGCGAATCCAAAAGGTTCTTTCTGAAATTGCAACACCTGAAAATATCGAAATAACAAATAGAGTACTTTCAAACAACAAGATCACGTGGCCTGAAACCAAGCCAAATTTAAAGCCAGCAGAATTCATTAGGAGTATTAAAACTTACTTAAAAAACACTTCCAATCTACTTGCAGAAAGTGGAGTTAGTGCTGGCTTTGTAAATACTTTTTCTGCGCAAGTTGAGAAGGACTATATTGTTGATCTTAACAGAGGAGAGGCGCGACTTGCGGATACGGATCAAAACACTCCTCTTAGAACGAGTTCCGTACTCATTCGTGAAGTCATCGAGTCATTAAAGTTCATTCCTAGGGATGTAGTTAAAAACCTTTTAGAAGATCTTATTAAAGCAAAAGAGTATGCGGATCTCATTGAGCCAACACATTCCTCTGGTGCACCTCAGGTCGATCGACAAATAAAGGTTATTGCGAGCATCTGGCTGGATCTAAAGCCGCATCAAAGAGAAAAGTACATTAAGCCTGCAAATGAAATGCTATATACAAAAATGAACGATTTTTCGGATAAGCTCATTGGTTGGTTGGCAGGTCGTGTAAAGTTAGAGATCACAGATGGTGAATTTTATTTTGGAAACTTAGTTTATAAGCGTGGTTTTGAAAGTGCTCTTAATACAAGCTGTCATGTGGACGTGCATACGGACTTGTCGCAATGGATTCGAATGAATGAGGTGCAAAAGGCGGCATTCAAACAAGACGTGCCAGAGCTTTTCAATGTATTCTCAAGATACAATGCGAATGAATTACGAACTATTGCTTCAGAATTTTCGGGGAACGAATTTAAAAAACCTCTGACAGGTGGACTACTCAACCGATTTCGAAACGACTTGGAGCCGGTGTGTATAGCTCGTATTAGAACCCTTTTAGATAGATCTATCAATCTCTATTTGCTTTCCGAACTCGATGAACAAATCCGTGCATGGGGTTCAATGATTGAAGGAATAGTTCGAGATAAAACGATGGAAAATTTAGAATCCATCGCACATGCTATGAAATCGCCAAAAGATTTTGAATCTTATTTCGCGCGCATAGCTCATCCAATCATGGGTGATATGCTATTTAACGGTGACACTCTGAATGGCCTTGAAAATTCAAAAGTTCAAGTCTTTGTGGATAGCAAAAATCAGTTAAGTATGAAGCGCGAGACGGGGAGTCGATTCGAAACTGGAGCAGAGGTTTTGGGATTAAGCCTAGCGGCTCAATATAGAAGAATCTTGAGTTTGCCAGAGTATGAACAAATTGAGCCAACAAGTAAGGAATACTATAGGATTGTGTTTTCTCAAGTAAACAAAATGCTTTCGATGATTGGCTTTAGGACGATGGATAATCTTCTTGTGCCTGCTCTTCATAGAAGTTTCTATGGCAATGAAACGAATGATAGCAACTATAGAAATTTCGATGTTTATAAGTATGAATGTAATGCTGAGAAGAGGGACAAGCAGGCTGAGCGCAAAAGCAGATACGAGGCCGCTTTAAGAAATAACGAAACTCCAAATCCAGATGATTATGTTGATATCAAAGAAGACTGCGCAGGCTTTGAGAACTATTCTCAAAACTTATATCTTATCCCAGATCAGTTGGAAGTACGAGGAGCGTTTGATCCTGGCTCTTATAGAAAAGAGTCTTCAATCCGAGCTCAGTCTGAGGTGATTCGAGGTGCAGCTCTAATGTTGAACTATTTCAGCGATTGGAGAGGAACCAACGGATTTGATGTTGGACTTGGCACAGAGAAATACAATGAAATTGAAGTTTTCCCCAAGCACGCTTTTGTTAATCTCGCTGTTGCTCTTACGACGGCACCTCTTCGTGCTTTACAAAAAGAACAAACACCGTTGAAGTTATTTAATATTCTTGGTCAAGAAATAAAGGGTTGGTCGAAGAATGGCTTACCTGACTTAGACAGTGTAGATCCTAATTTGAGTGCCGAGGAAAGAGCTCAAAAGCAAATTATCCAAGCTGCCATTGTGGACCTCGGGAAAGATGGCCCTTCCAATACGGTTAAGGCTGAGGACATGGGGTATTTTATTAGTGCAATTGATGAATTCTTAATTGCAACAAATGGAATTGAAAAAACTCAGGCTTCTGTCATCAACCCGCAGGAAAAAACTGTCAGGGAAAATATGGAGTTGATTCTTAAGTCTAGAAAGCTCTTAAGGATGTTGATGTTTGCTATGTCAAACTTCATGATCAGTCGAATGCAAGATGCAGATGGTGGATTCTGGTCGCACTATGAGTTGGAACATAATGGTTCTGGTGAAAACCTTCTTGTTAGGACAGAGCCACGCACGTTGGAGACTCAGCTTTCAGTGATCAAAGCACTTCTAAAGGTCTATAGGAACTGGGGTAGTGAGTCTGCTCTAGTTGCAGCAGTTGAAGCTTATTACTTTATGAATCAAAAGCTATGGAATCCTGTGACCTCATTCTATAAAAATAGCGAGCAATCAAACGGATCAGTTAAGCCATACCTGTTTTTAGAGGCTTTGATTAACGTTAGATCGCTTATCCCGTATATTAACAATGCAAATAGTCAGGCGCAGGCTCAGAGGATGTTTGACTCTTATTCCAAAGAATTCCTAAAATGGAATGAAACAGCAAAGCCTATGAGAACAAGTTTGAATTAGTATCATATGGGTGATGCTCATTAATTCTAGTGGGAACGAGCATGAAATATATTACGGCAGCAGTCATCGGTGTTTTGATATTTACAGGAATAATTCTTTCGACTTGTGAAAAAAGACAAACAAATGTTTATGCCGTCGTAAATGGTATAAATATTAAGGCCGCAGACTTTATCACAGAAGAGAATCGCGACGACGAGGTCAAACAAAGAGAAGACCTTTTAAAGTTAGTTGAGAAAATTATTATCGAACAAGAGGCCCAAAAGCTGAGTACAACAAAGGAAGAGTTGTTGGGGTTCTTTGACTCTATGAAAAATCGCGACATCCCTGCAAAAGAAGTTGAAAAAATATTCAAATCAGAATTCAAGGATCAGAGCCTAGGACTTCAGTCTAAAGAGCAAATGTTAAATTCTGTAAGAGAAAAGCAATACGACTTGGCAAAAAAGCAATATATCTACGAGCTAAAAAGTCGTTCAACAGTTCTGTTGGTGGACGACGACGGCGTCTTTCATTCTTACCATTTTGAACCCAACTAAGGTCTATTTTTAGAGTAAAACTCTAGCCCATTTTCAATGCAATAGTTAGCATATCCAAGCCCAATGATATCCTAGAGATAGAGATTATTTTGTCTTAAGTTTTCAGGAGGAAAAGGCTGATGGCTACATCATCCATTAATAAAAGTAAAAATGCTGAAAGATCTGCATCCGCCACACGCGAAAACGCAAAAAAGCAGGAAGCTGAGTTAAAAAAGAAGCAGGCCGCAGAAATCAATAAGCTACAAAAAGCTCATGGAGAAAAAATTCGTGAACTTCAAAAGAATCATGAGGCACAACTCGAAGCCGTTCGTGTTCGAGGTCAAGAATCTCTAAGTGAAAAAGACAAAAAATATCAAAATGATATAGAAAAAATTAAAAACGCACACACGCAGCAGACAAAATCCACAGCGCAAAACTACGACAGACAAATTCGTCAAATGCAAGATGACCGTGAGGGCGAAGGCAATAAGATCAAGCAGATCCATGAGTCTCAGATGGAATCACTTTCTAAAAACTACAAGCGTGATATGGACAAAAAAGATGAGACTTTTACAAAAGCAGTTGATGATATGCGGTCGAAGCAATCAGAAGCTTTAAGTGATCAAAAGGAAAGGCTAGAGTCACGTTATCAGAAAGATTCCAACATTCTAAGAGATGCGCAAGATAAAAAAATCAATCAGTTGTCAAATCAACTGCAGAATGTCAGAGAGCAAAAAAATGCTGAAATCAAAAGTCTTAAGGTTCAAAATTTTGCAGACCGCGAGAAGCTCGAAGCTGACAAGTTGAGCTTGCTCACACAAGAACGAAAAACTCAAGAGATGCACAAAGATCATATGCGTGATCAATACGGTAAAAATCTTGATGAAATGAGAGAAAAGTACGGTCGGTACAATAGTGATTCTCGAGCTGGACGTGCATTAGAATTAGAAAATATGAAGACTATGGCGGAGCAAAAAAATAATCAACAAGTCAACGCTCTTGAGAGAAGAATTCGCGAAATGAGAGCGGGTCAAGAGAACGAAAATTTTGTCCGACAAAAAACTCATAACGAAGAAAAGAAAGCGTACTTGAACGCAACTAAAGAAGCCCTGGAAAAAGCGGAACTCCAAAGATCTCAAGTTTACGATGCTGCAAATGAAAGAACAAAATCAGAGATCAATAGCATTACTAACCGAAATGCTGAAATTTTAGACCGCCAAGGAAAGTACTATCAGAGCCGTATTGGGGAGATGGAAATAAAGTACGACGAGTCAATTGATAATCAAGTTAAAACACTTGAGGTGGAAAATAGACAAGATAAACAGAAAGCTGAGATGAGACAGGCAAAATTGAGCTATCTCATGAATAAAGAAAAAAATGACATGGAAAATTACTACAAAGAGATTCTGAACGAAAAGGACAGGGCACATAAGGACTCCATGGTTGAGCAGCGTATGAATATGTTAAAAGAACGTAACGAAGCTGTGAATAAGCTTGAAAATCGTATTCGTGAGATAGATGCTAAAAACACTGAAAAGATGAATCAGCTTATCATGCGATACGAAAGAGAAGTAAATCTCATGAAAGATGAGCATAAGGCTGAGAAGAAACGAATGACTGATAATTTTAATATCCGTTTCGATGAACTTAATAAAAATCATAAGTTCCAACTGGAGTCAGAAAAACTTGCTGCTAAGAGCAAAGAAGATCAGTTAAAAGCCAGGTTTGAAAGAAATATTTCACAAATGGAATTAAAGCACGACGAAGAAAAAATAAGAATGGCAACAGTCCTTAAAAAATAAGGCAGCGCAGTCTAAAGGATTGCTAGAACAGGTTTAGAATATGCTTGCAGATCGACGGGTTAAGATTGTTTCAACATTAGGGCCGGCTTCAAATACTCCGGAAATGATAGAAAAGCTAATTCGTGCTGGTGTGAACGTATTTCGTCTCAATTTTTCACATTCCACGCATGACGTGCACTTAGAAGTGTTAAAAAGTATCAGGAAGCTCTCTCAAGAACTCAACGCTCCCGTGACGATATTACAAGATCTTCAAGGTCCTAAAATAAGAGTCGGGAAACTTAAAGACCCAATCTTGGATCTTAAAGACGGCGCAGAAATTATACTTACAACTGACGAGGTTGTTGGTGATGTAAAAAAAATTTCAGTAGACTATGTTCGTCTTCACGAGTTTGCAAAGCCCGGCATGAAAGTCCTCTTGGATGACGGACTAATTGAAATGGTAATTCTTGACGTCAAAGGTAGGGATATTATTTGTAGAGTCGTATTTGGGGGAGAGCTCAAGGAAAGAAAAGGTGTAAATATTCCCGGCGCACAGCTCGATATTGCATGCCTCACAGAAAAAGACCTTAAAGATTTAGAGTTCGGAATTACGAATGAAGTTGACTACATTGCCTTAAGTTTCGTTCGTCACGAAAATGACATAATTCAGTTAAGAAAGATTTTAGAAGAGCGCGGATCAAAGGCAAGAATTATTGCCAAAATTGAAATGTTAGAAGCATTAATGCGCTTAGAACAGATTATTCGTAAAAGCGATGCGGTGATGGTTGCAAGAGGAGATCTTGCAGTAGAGGTCGGTCAGACTCAGCTTGCTCATACACAAAAAAGCATCATTCAATTATGTAATAGCTTAGGTAAACCTGTCATAACTGCAACCCAAATGTTAGAGAGCATGGTGAAAAACCCTCGTCCTACACGTGCGGAGGTTACGGATGTCTCTAATGCCGTATTAGACGGTTCTGATGCTTTGATGTTGTCCGCAGAGACAGCGAGTGGAAAGTATCCAGTGCGCTGTGTGCAGACAATGCACGAAGTGATTGTGGAAGTCGAACGGACAATGCAGCACTACTATAATCTTAATGTAGATGCAGAATTCTTGAGTGTAGCGGAAGCTATTGCTGCAAGTGCGTGTCTCACGGCTCTCAAGCTAGATGCTAAGGCAATTATATGCTTAACAACCTCAGGAAAGACCGCGCGATTGATTGCTTCATATAGGCCTAAGGCTCAGATTTTTGCCGCGACCCATGTCTTTGATGTCTTAAATAAGTTGGAGCTTATTTGGGGGATTCAAACCATAACAATTGAGCCATATGAAAGTTCGGAAGGCGCATTAAAACAAATTGAAGCGATATTACTTAGTTTTGATCTTGTTAAGCCAGGAGACAAAATCATTATGACATTAGGAATTCCGGTGCCTGATAGAGGGACCACAAATTCTCTAAGAGTTCATACGGTTCAGGGGAATAATAGTCCGAAAGCAAAAGAAGATTTACCATTGAGGTTTAAATAATGTCAGATGCATCTAAAAAATTGGAAAAGGGACAGTTGTTATTTCGCGAAGGTGATCCGTCAGATGCGATGTATGTCGTAAAAAAAGGTCGTATTGCTATTACAAAAACTAAGGGAGATTCCGAGGTTGAGTTAGCAAGTATTGGGCCAGGACAGATGTTTGGTGAGATGGCTTTTTTTGATAAGAAACCTCGAAGTGCAAACGCGAGAGCTTCGGCGGATTCAGAGGTTATTCCCTTGCCTTTCGCTAATTTAGAGGCTCACTTTAAAGCTATGCCTGAGTGGTTAAAGTCTATGATAAAAACAATCAATGAGCATTTGCGTGAAGCCAATAAAAAAATCAAGATTTTGGAGAAAGCTCAGGGTGCAGATGCCAAAACCTTTCCACCACATACGATCACTAAGTTATGTGCA
>JAEYZS010000156.1 GCA_023427925.1 Pseudomonadota bacterium
ACGGCCGCGAACAGAATACTCAACATTGGCTTCAAAGTTTCGCTTTACTTCGTACTCATGAAAACTTTTATTCATATAGATGACTGTTCCTAAGGTGAGGCCTTTAATTTTCGACACTGGATACTCGAGTGTCGGTCTGAACGAAATACCACCTTGTAGTGTTGTCTCTTTACGTGTGTTATCACTCGTCGGCAAAACCAAAGCCACGTTAGGATAGAATGTACCTTCCAATATTTCATATTTCGAAGGCTGATACAAAATTACAGTATCCGTAAAATCTGCCGAGTGTTCACTTGTACTGGATAACACGAGGTCTGTTCGCATTTTGATAGCAGACTTTTCAGAAAGTTTTATAGATGGTTGCATGATGATTGAAGTTGCATCTGTACGATCAGGATCTGATTTCTTTTGTAAATTGGATGCCTGCTCCAAGGAAAGGCTAAATTCAATCGCACTCTTTGTTATATTGTTAGGTACAACACTTTCTTCCACTTTAATGGATGTCTTTTGATCGGATATATTGGCCTTCGCATCTGTTATTGCAATAACAATTAAAAAAATAACAATCGGGATCAACCAAAACATATCAAGATCCTCGGATTCAGTTGATTTAAGATGGGCATGATTTGAAACGCCTGACTTAAGAGCGCCACTTTTGGTGCCGTTTATTTTTTTATCCGTTTTATTATTTGCGAACTGCAAAAGCCCCCCAATGCCTTTGGTTCTAGATCTTTTCTCGAGAGTTCTCGAGCTTCCTCGATTTAGGTCTAGTACAAAAACTAGACCACTTGATTTTGATACCAGATGAAAAGTAAGTTAAATGTTTTATATCACTAGGTAATTTTAACATTCTGGAATTTCAGAAAAGGCCTATAAAAAATTAGCAAAGTAAGGAATCCTTACTCATTGGTATCAGAATAGGACCGCCAAATGCCTTAAATTTCATCTCTCTTCAAGGCCTATAAAACGGGGTAATTTTCATTAAAATAAGCCCTGTAAAAACCGATAGATAATTGATGAATCCAGCACTTATACAGCATTTTAAACTTTCGGAAAATGATCTCGTTCAGATCAAAAACTCGCTTCAACCGCACCAGACGGCTCTTGATGTGATTTTTGAAAAGAAATTGATCGATCAAAGTGCTTACCTTGAATGGGCAAAAGAGCATTACTCTTTACCCGTTTTGAAGACAGCTTTCTTAGAGCAAAACAATAATGTGAGTGCACTTTTGGATCGTTACAAGAATGTATTTCCCAAAAACGTAATTCCTTTCCACGAAATGGATGGCGTACTTTACGTTATGTGTTTGGAACCTACTCCATTTGAAGCCCCTCAACCTGTGCAATATGTTTTAGCTCCGTACAATGTCATCGCGGAATATGCCATTCAAAATGAAACCAGCATTGTAAAAAAAGAAGTCGTCGAAGCTCCGACAACAGTCAAAGAAGAAACCAATCCACTCTTTAAGGACTTAAGCTCCGCAAAAGAAGGATCTCCGTTAGATAGTTTTAGCTTTGATAATTTGACTTTAGGGGAAAACTCCGACGCTCCAACTTCCGAATCTCCAAATATTGAAGATGTTGGTGAAATTAAACTCGAAGACAAACAAGATATTCCGGCGGGATTAAGCTTTCCAACACTTCCAAAGGATGAAAACAGTGCTGTCACAGAAAATCCAGTTACAGCGGTAGATCTCAATTCATTTAAATTCGATGGTATTGCTCCAGTCGTAGAAAGTGAAACTCCTAAGAGTGATACAGCAACTCAACCATCACCTCCAGCTAACGAGCCAGTCAATCCCCCTCAGGCCGCACCAGTTGCTTCGCAACCAACTCAGCCTTTACAGCCAATACCACCTGAACCAGTGGCCGCACCTCAAGTCGCTCCTCCAACTCCAATGGCTGCGACACAACCTGTAGCTCAACCCGCAGCTGCAGGCACTAAAAATATGACTTCGTTTTCCGTGAATGACCTCGTAGCCAAACCAAAAGCAAAACCTGCAGCGTCTCAAAATCCAGCTCCTCCTCAACCCGCGACTCCTCAAGCTCAGGTTTCTCCGCCTCCAGTAACTCCATCTCCGCCTCAATCAAGTACTGTGACGCCAACACCTCAGCCGAGTGCTAGCACGAATGCAGCTGCACAATTTGAGGGAATTTTAAACTCAATGACAAAATATTTTGAGAAGTCCATGGTGCTTATTTTTAAAGGTGTAACTCTTGAGCCCCACGCCAGGACACCGAATTGGACAAAAGCTCCACACTCTCAAGGCGCAATCGATGTTTCAACTCCTAGTATTTTTAGAATTGTAAATGAAACTCATAAACCTTACCACGGGCACATAGTCCCAAATCATATTAATGAAGCTTTCTTTAATACATGGAATAGTGGTCAAATACCTGAACATGTAACGATCTGTCCGATTGTCCACGAGAAAAAGTTATTTGGAATGATTTTAGGTTCAACGACAAAAGATGGTGGCAAAAAGTTCCAACTCCACCATATTCAAGAAATTGCAAACGATGCTTTTGCAATGATGAGTTCCAATAAAGCGGCATAACAACCACACACTAAGCCGAATCTTGGCTTATCTATATTTTTTTAGAAATTCGAGAAATTTTTTGCGTGTATCAGCTGCAGTGGAATTCCAAAAAGAATCGATATGCTGGCCATTTTCAATTCTCACGAATTCTTTTGGATCTTTGGCCTCTTTGAAAACTTCTTCTCCAAACTTATAAGAAATAACCTGATCAGAAGTACCATGAATAACCATTAAAGGAATCGGAGAAATTCGATCGATTTTCCCTTCTGGCGCATATTTATCGCTCATCACAAGATATGCAAGTGGTTGAATGATCCACGTCAGCCAACCGCGACTCAATAAATCTCGAGCGACACTTTGATAACTCTGAAAGGTAGAGTCCACTATGAGTGCCCTTATCGGAATACTCCCTTGAAGATCCACCACTGCACGCATTGCAACTGCCCCACCTAAACTTTGAGCAAACACAAAGAGGGGCAGATTCGGATTTCTCTCATAGATGAATTGAATTATTTTTTTACCGTCTTCAACTGTATTTTGAGGTGTAGGATTTCCATGGGACTTCCCGTAACTCCGATAATCCCAAATAAAATAATCATAACCTTCTTTTAGAACCCAGGACAAACTAACGTAGTGAGAAGTAATATTTTGAGCATTTCCGTGAAAAAAAACGATGACACCTTTAGGCTTTTTGAAATCCGTTTTTAGATACCATCCATGAACTCTTATATCATTATCGACTTCAATTTCAATGTCTTCGGGAGAAAGTTTCAACTGGCTCGGCTCATAGTGAACAACATGTGTTGGGTGATATAACAAATTGCTACAACCAGAACAAATCAACATCAACAGGACGATAGGCCATGTATTTTTCTTCATAATTCCTTCTTAGATTACAAGAGTGAACTAATCTTAAAGAATGATCAATCAGAAAACTTGCTCTGCTTTTAAGCACGAAGTTTGCGTGGAATGTCATGAATTTATTTACATTTGTTTTATCAGCTAAACCTCCTACAATATCTGAAACCCCCAAATAATTACTTTACGGAGGAATAATGAGAAAATTACTTATCGCTATCGCGTTTCTAGGATTCGGAGCACAAGCTAATGCTGCTGCTTACGGTGTTGCTGGATGCGGACTTGGCTCTTTAGTTTTTAAAGATCAAAGAGGCCCAGTTCAACTCATCGCTGCAACATTAAATGTTACTGGTGCCCAGACATTCGGAATCACAACTGGTACATCAAACTGTAACGACGGTGCTAACCTTATTAAGGCTTACATCGAAACAAACCATGAAGCTATCAAAACTGCTGCAGCACGCGGCCAAGGTGAAGCTTTAGTAGGTCTTGCAAAAGTTTACAACTGCCAAGATGCAGCTACATTATCAAACGCTTTGAGAGCTAACTACGAAGTTATCTTCAACTCAAACGATGCAACACAAACTCAATCTGGAATCGAATCTGCAATCAGAATGAATCCAGCACTGAGCTCTTCTTGCGGTCAATTGTCATAAGTCAAATGTGATCGAAGAATCGATCACAATGTTACATGGGGTTTCAAGCCAATCTTTCAAACAAGATTGGCTTTTTTATTTTGGCTTTTAGATTAGAAATAGATAGAGTTTTACTTTAGATGAAAGTTATTCTTATATTTTTTATTTTAACAATCTTCGGGATAGGCTCTTATGCTTCTTCATTTGAGAATAAACTATCCGAAGCGTCCATCAGCACGGAATGGCTCAGACTTCTCAATTACAAAAAAACTCTATTTGGTGGCTTTGAGTCCGAAGCAGACGGTAAAAATTTCTTTCTGACTCCAAACGGAAAAAAAGATCCTAAGGGAGAACTCCAAGCACTCGTCTTTGAGCTGTCGTCTAAAAAAGCAATTACAGATGATCATGCCAGATGCCGCTTTCCCGCGCGTTCTCTTTTTGTTTCACAAAAACTGAAGATTCCACTCTCCTCAGAGGAACAATGCACTGAGCTTCATAAATTCAGAAATAGCTTTGATGCTGAATCCGTATCCCTCGTTTTTTCTGCTTATTTTATTAACAATCCTTCTTCAACGTTTGGGCATACTTTTTTAAGGGTCAATCGCAAACGAGATAAAAACTCCCTTCAAGATACAGAACTCTTAGACTTAGGAGTTAACTTTGCTGCTAATCCTTGGACTGAAAATCCTATTATTTATACTTTTGGTGGTATCATTGGAAGTTTCCCTGGTATCTTTTCAACAACTCCTTACTATTACAAAGTTAGGGAGTACAATGATTTTGAATCGCGAGATCTGTGGTCATACAAACTCAATCTTACTGACGCGGAACTCTCTCTGTTTTTGGATCACCTTTGGGAACTTGGACAAACTCACTATGATTATTTCTTCTTTACGGAAAATTGCTCTTACCATATCTTTACCGCACTGGAAGCCATTGCTCCTCGTTTTTCCTTGAGTGAAAGACTTCCTTACTGGGCGATACCTTCGGACACAATTTTAGTCGCCAATCAAACCGAAGGATTAATCGGAGAGATTCATTACCGAGCTTCCGCAAGAAATACGTTTCTTGCTCGATACAATCAACTCAACAAAGAAGAGAAGAGTGAATTTTTAAAAACAAAAGATCAAACCGAGTTTGTCCAGTCTTCGTTATCTAACGAATCTCAGCTCAAACTTATCGATACCCATTTAGATTGGATGGAATATAAATATTCTGTTAACCTTCAAGACAAACAATCCGTCGAATCTAAAAAGAAGAACCGGCTATTAATCGCTCGTACCAAATTCCCAGCTCAAACCCAAGAAATAAAGGTGGAAACCCCAACTTATAAACCCCATGAAGGTCATCCTTCGATGAGATATGGTTTAGAAGTTGGTTATCACGACGACCTTGAGGCCTTCCAACGATTCCACGTACGGTTTGCTTTACATGACTTGATGGACCCTGACTTTGGGTATCCTGGAAATATGCAAATTGAATTTTTTAATATTCAATTTCAGTCTTACGACAACTTTAGAAAATGGGACCTGCACCAATGGACATTGGTCAGCGTAAAGAGCTTAACTCCTTTTGAAGAGTTTGAAAAAAAGTTATCATGGGAACTTCTTTTTGGAGTAAAATCTTATACCGACGATCAGTGCTACTATTGCCAAGCTGGGTACATTTCCAATAGCTGGGGAATCGCAGCAAATCTTTTACCGCAAGCTACTTTTTATACATTAGCATCCGGAGAACTTTCTTACTCCCAGAAATATCTTGAAAACGATGTCCGCCTAATCGTTGGACCAAAAGCCGGCGTTCTTTATAAACCTCGTGATGACTTTAAATTTCAGTTAGAAGGCACTTGGTTTTGGGACCCATTCCAAGAGTATGATTCTTACCAATCAGAACTTACAATGAGAAAAGCGTTTTCCAAGATCACAGCTT
Organism: Pseudomonadota bacterium; assembly: GCA_023427925.1. Classification (GTDB taxonomy): domain Bacteria; phylum Bdellovibrionota; class Bdellovibrionia; order Bdellovibrionales; family JAEYZS01; genus JAEYZS01. The sequence continues at coordinate 5,963 of JAEYZS010000156.1, forward strand.
TCGGCATGAGCGTAAAAAACTACCACGACATCACCGAAGGCTCTTTACAGCTTTACCTCTATCAATAAAGTTATTCTTTCCACTTTTTGAAGATCAACGAAGTATTAATCCCACCGAAAGCAAAATTATTGCTCATGACATAGTCACAATTTATTTCACGGCCATCACCACGGATGTAATCTAAGTTTCCACAGCGTTCATCAATGTTATTGAGGTTTAAGGTTGGGGCAAACCATGAGCGATTCATCATCTCAATAGATAGCCATGCTTCAATAGCGCCACAAGCACCTAGTGTGTGACCGTAATAACTTTTGAGAGAACTGATCGGAATATTTTCGCCAAACACTCTGTAAGTTGCTTGGGACTCAGCAATATCTCCGGCTTCCGTTCCCGTTCCGTGCGCGTTGACATAACCGATATCAGAAGGTTTAAGATTTGCGTCTTGTAGGGCCAGCTCAATTGCTTTTTGCATACATTCACTGTCAGGTTGAGTCACATGTTGGGCATCACAGTTTGTTCCATAGCCCACAACCTCGGCGTATATTTTAGCACCTCTTGCATTGGCGTGCTCATAGTCCTCTAGGATCAAAGTCCCCGCACCTTCCCCCAAGACAAGGCCATCTCTGCCCTTATCAAAAGGTGATGGCGTCAGCTCTGGACTAGCATTTTTAACACTTGTTGCAAATAGAGTGTCAAATACCGCAGCCTCACTCGGGCATAACTCTTCAGCGCCACCTGCGATCATAATTTTTTGATATCCATTTTTAATGGACTCATAGGCGTAGCCCACACCTTGACTCCCCGATGTACAGGCAGAAGCAGTTGGAATAACTCTTCCACGAATACCAAAGAACAAGGCCATGTTTACAGCACATGTATGACTCATCATTTTGATGTAAGTCGTTGCTGTAATTCCTTTTACTGTTTTGTCGGCGAACATATTCATAAACGAAATAATTGGCTCTGTGCTTCCCGTACACGACCCGTATGCAATACCTGCATTTCCATTTCGCAAATTTTCATTTCCCAGGAGGTCCGCATCAGTGAGCGCAATTTCTGTTGCACGAGTTGCCATTTTAGCAACTGGTCCCATAGAACGAACTTTTTTTCTATCGTAATGTTCTGGAAGTTCAAAATTCAATACGGGCGCTGCAAGCTTTGTATGTAGCCCTGTAAACTGCTCCCAATCAGTCATGTACTTAATAGCACTTTTTTTAGCTTTCAAGTTGGTTTCAATTTCTGAATATGAATTTCCTAAGGCAGTTACACCACCAAAGCCTGTTACGACCACCCTGTTTTTCATTAGACCATTCCCCCATTTACTGAAATCACTTGCCTTGTTATATATCCGGCATTTTCGGACATCAAATAGGTCACTAAACTTGCCACTTCCTCGGGTTTTCCCATTCTTTGAAGCGGAATGAGTGGCTTTGCATGGGAATACACTTCTTCTGAAACCATGCCAGTATCCACCAAGCCTGGAGCTACGCAATTGACTGTGATTTGCCGTTTACCTAATTCAATTGCTAAGGATTTTACGGCTCCGATAAGTCCAGCCTTACTCGCACTGTAATTCACTTGGCCACGGTTTCCAGCAACACCTGACACAGATGAAATCACCACAATTCTTCCAGGAGAACGACGATGGACCATTGGCATCACACAAGGCTTTACGACATTATAAAATCCACCCAGATTAGTTTCAATCACTGAATCCCATTC
>JAEYZS010000193.1 GCA_023427925.1 Pseudomonadota bacterium
GTTATGCCCAATAGTCCCAACTCACCTAACTTTCGTAAAAGTGGTAAATTAAAAAGCTCATCCCGATCATGCTTGTGCGCTTGCGGCTCAACCTCAGATTGAACGAAACTCTTTACACTTTCACGAAGCATTTTATGCTCTTCTGTCGGGTTATATAGGTCAAATTCCTTAAGGTTCACTTCAGACATAAGCTCTCCATTTTAGCGGTCTCAACAATAACTTTAAAAAACCAAAATACTGGGGTTTCGACAATGAAAATAGGGGCTTTTACCCTCTGCGACATCAGTTCATAAAGATGATAAGCACACCTTTGTTTGGCGTTTTGTTCACCATCTCAAATTGCCAATGAAAATTGCCTTTTTTTAAGTATTCCGAGACAGCTTTGAAAATTGCGCCGGTCCCTTTACCCGTCATCACCTTTACACGCGGCTCTTTGGTAGAGCGATACAGAAACTGGTCTAACGCATCGATTGCTTCGTCAACAGAATAACCATGGAGATCGAGAGTTTTCATAGTGAGATCCTTTAAGTTGTCGCTTCGAGCGGAGTTTCTAGCTTTTCGGAAATGGCAGCCTTTAGAATTTCGATATCCGTAGTTTTCAAGTTAAGATGCCACTCCGCCTGAGGGTAGATCGCAGTCACAATCCCTTGTTCGCAAAAATGGAGGCATCCTGAATTATTTATCCGAACCCTTTGGCCGTATGTTTTTAGTGCCCAAGCTTTTAATTCGTCTTTAAGCTTTTGGGAGCCCTTGTCTGCACAACAAGCGCGCCCTCCGTCTTTTTTATTGGTGCACACAAAGACGTGACACTCGTATAAATTCTTCTCTTTTTTAGGTTCTGCCATTTACTTTGTCCTTTAACTTCATTATCTTCCTTTTTTCAAACTCACTCAAGGATAATTGATGGATCACTCTGTTTATGTTTATGCACTTTTAGCGACACTTTGCTTTTCTACTGCTTCCATTATTTTCACTGAGTTTGCAAATCGCACAAGCGCTGTTTGGGTAAACTACTGCAAAGCCCTTGTAGCAGCAACGTTCAGTGGGCTCACCGTACATTTCTTTATTGGATGGGAATCCGTTACACCTTACGCTGTATTTCTCTTTTTGTTGAGTGGATTTTTGGGTCTCAATATCGGCGATTATTTTATGATTAACGCCTTTCAGAGGATCGGCCCCGGACGAACACTTTTACTCTATGGGTTTGAGCCTATCTTTGTGGGAACTGCCAGTTACTTTTTGTTTGGTCAATCCGTCAGCCCATACAAATTTCTTGCTATCTTTTTTATGATGGGCTGCTTAGTCACCTTCAGTTACGAGAAATTTAAAGAAAGTGGGCGCTGGGAGCTCAAAGGCTTCATGATGGCCCTGACATTTATCGTGTTGGATTCGATCGGACTTATCATGACTCGAATCGGATTTGATGGGAATCCAAATGTAGACCCCATCCAAGGTCATTTTATTAGAACTATGGGCGCAGTGATTGGCTTTTGGATTCTTGGAATGTTTTTACCTATTAACTTTATTAAAGTATTTAAGGGTATGACGATAAAAGCTCGCTCGATGATTTTCGCTGGTGCTTTTTTTGGAACTTTCCTTTCTCTTTCACTATTCTTCACTGCTGTAAAATCTGGTCATCTGGCAAGTGTGACTTCAATATCCATTACCGCACCTTTTTTTGCTACACTTGCAGAATGTATTTACCATAAGAAGCTCCCTTCCAAATATCTCATTTTTGCGTTAATCCAATTTGTAATTGGTTTTTACATATTAATGACTTTTTAAAAGCTTGCGACAGTTGGCAAGAGTTGGTTAAAGGCAAAATATTTTAAAATATTATTTAAAGATAGAAAAGCAAGCCGAACTGGGAACGACCTCCGATTCCCAGCTCGAACTTTCGTATATCGTTGCAATTCCTCTTCCTTCTTTCCAATTCAATTTCGAAACTTCAGGCAAATTAGGCATCAACATGACTAACTTATTCATTGTGTTGTTGTAAGATTCTGGTTGGATCAAGATCTTTTCTGTCGCTGGATCCACTATAGCTGTAGGCATGCCTATCGTCCGCAAATACTTTGCCACTTGAAAGACATCTGCTTCGGGTACAAATTCCATTTCTATTATCGCTGCTGCAAGTAGGGTTATGACTCCCTTAGTTGTCGTAGACACAAAATCCTCCACTAAAGGAGAGATTTACCACAAGGTACGAGTGCAAATAAGTTATATTAGTTTTATGACCAAATCTCAAACGATGTGAAATTTTGGTCACATATTTAGATTAATAATCCAGCCACTGCAGCTGTCATTAGACAAACAAGAGTTCCACCCAACATGGCCTTCATACCATACTTTGCCAAGTCTTTTCTTCGCGAAGGGACAAGTCCACCAATTCCGCCGATTTGAATTGCAATCGAAGAAAAATTTGAAAATCCGCACAGAGCGTAAGTCGCAATAATAAACGAGCGTTCAGAAATAACTTCTTTTAAATCTTTCAAATCCAAATACGCAACAAATTCATTTAAGAACATTTTTTTGCCCAGTAACGTTCCCACCGTGACAGCATCAGACACCGGTACTCCGATTAAAAATGCAATCGGCGCAAAACACCAGCCTAATATTCTTTCAAATGTTAATGGTGCTCCGGCCACGTCAGGTAGAAATGCCAACATTCCATTCAAAAGGGCTGTCAGCGCAACAAATACGATCAACATTGCGGCAACATTTAGTGCGAGCTTAAGCCCATCTGTCGCTCCATTGCAGGCAGCATCGATGACGTTTTCACTTTGATTCTCTACTGAAATAGTAACCGTTCCTTTTGTTACAGATTTTTCCGTTTCTGGTAAAAGAATCTTTGCACATACTAAAGCTGCTGGAGCCGACATTATTGAAGCTGCTAACAGATGTCCGGCATCTACTCCAAAGCTCACATAGGCCGCCATAACTCCGCCTGCAACGGTTGCCATCCCACCCACCATCAGGCACATGAGCTCAGACTTGGTCATGCTTTCAATATATGGCTTAACTACAAGAGGTGCTTCCGTTTGACCAACAAACACATTCGCACTTGCTGCCAAAGATTCTGCTCCAGACACATCCATGACTTTCACCATCACTAAAGCTAAAACCTTTACGATCTTTTGAATAATTCCAAGATAAAACAAGATCGACATTAGAGCTGAGACAAAGATGATTGTGGGCAACACTGAAAATGCAAAAAAATGCTCTCTAAATCCTTCTCCAAAAATCATGGCAGCACCAGCATTTGAAAAATCCAAAATGCTTGTGACAAAACCATTTACCTTTGAGAAAAGATAAATTCCCGGAGTGGTTTTAAGTACAAGGACTGCAAAAACAAATTGCAAAAGCAATCCAGAAATAACGAGTCTATAATTGATTTGTTTCCGATTAGACGAAAGTAGCCAACAGATTCCCAAGACCGCCATCAGGCCGACAAAACTAACGAGTCTATCCATGTGCTTACTCCCCTCGACAATAAAAGCTCTTTGAAAGAGATTTTTAAGCAATCTACCTATCTTGAGATAGACAAATAAGCAAGGATTGATTAAACCTTGATCATGGAACAACCCAAACTCACTCTTGGAATCTTAGGTGGCGGTCAACTGGCTCAAATGCTTGTAGAAAACTCGCCCTTTCATGACCTTGAGATTTGCGTTTTTACTGATGTATTGGAATGCCCAGCTAAATACACTTCGGGCCAGCTCTTTAAAGGCTCCACAAAAGATCCTGAAGCACTAAGAAGATTTTTTCAAAAAGTAAACTTTGTTACATTTGAAAATGAATTTATAGATTGCGAAGCTTTGGCACGAATGAAAGAAGAGTTTCCTAAAGTATTTATTCTTCCGTCGATTCCAAATATCCAAATTACACAAAATAAACTTTCTCAAAAATTCTTATTTCAGAAATTAAATCTTCCCACAGCAGGATTTTTTGCACTTGATCCTAAGATCGACGAGCCTTCGAGTTGGCTGCGATCACTTATCGTAAAACCATTTTCGGCGGGCTTAAAAAATAATCGTTCCGAAAACAGTTTCTCTAAAGGATGCTTCATGTTGAAGAGAGCAATGGGAGGTTATGATGGTAAAGGCAATTTTGCTGTCAAAACTCTTGGTGATCTAGAAAAGGCCGTGGATTTTTGCCAAGCAACTCTTGTCGATAATTCCACCGTTTATGCGGAAGAGCTTATTCCCTTTGAGCGAGAACTTGCACAAGTTTATTCGCGCAGCATGAATGGAGATTTTATTGCTTATCCGCTCGTGATCTCCGAACAAGAAAAAAATGTTTGCAGGCTTGTATACGGACCTGCAACGGAATTTGGTATTGATAAATCTGTCGAAGCGAAAACTTCGCAAATTGGCAGGAAACTCGCCGAAGAGCTCCAATTTGTTGGAACATTCGCAATCGAATACTTTTATGTCCAAGGTGAAGTGATCATCAATGAAATGGCTCCGCGGGTCCATAACTCTGGCCACTACTCCCTAGATGCTTCTCCAGTAAATCAATTTGAAACTCATCTACGAGCTATTCTCGGATCTAAATTAAAACAACCATCGACTTATCCATTTTTTGCTATGAGAAATATTCTTGGCTTAGAAGGTCTTGAACAGGACTTTGATTCAAGTGTTAAAGAAAGATTTCAAAAGTCTGAAGATGCTAAGGTTTATTGGTACAACAAGACAAAGACCAAGAGTTTACGCAAACTCGGTCATATTAATACCATTTCAATGACAAAAGATGATTTAATGAGAAAGATAAAGTTAATGGAAGATATTGAAGTTAATTTCTGGAAAACTTTTTAAAAAAGGACTTCTCTGTGAGTAAAAAACCAAAACCATTAGTCGCAATTATAATGGGATCAGATTCAGACTACCCCATCATGAAGGATGCGGAACAAGTTCTGAAAGAATTTAAGATCCCTTACGAAGCCAAAATAGTCTCAGCACATAGAACTCCAGATGAAATGTATGATTTTGCTAAAACGGCACTTAAAAATAATCTTAGAGTAATCATTGCCGGAGCCGGAGGTGCGGCCCATCTTCCAGGCATGGTTGCATCTTTAACAGAACTCCCCGTGATTGGTGTGCCCGTGGCCAATAGTGCGCTAGATGGCGAAGACTCTTTGCTTTCGATTGTCCAAATGCCAAAGGGTGTACCGGTGGCAACTGTTGCAATCAACAATGCTTACAATGCGGGATTACTAGCTGTCCAAATTTTAGCTGCAGGCGGAAAAAGTAAAAACGAGGATATTCTGAAGTTATTAACCAAGTACAAAAAATCGTTAAAAGAAAAAGTATTAAGAAAAAAAATAAAAAAATAAAAAAATAATTTTAGAGTAATCTTTTTTCAGTTTGGAGCAATCCCTCAAAATATCTATTGATAACGCCTTCGAGGTTTTCTATCAGACCCTCTTCAACTTTGCTGCTAATGATTGAAACCAAACGCTCCCTGTCGGGCTCTCTTAAGAGCATATATCTCCTGTCAGCAAACAAGAGTTCATCAATTCTTTCATTTCGAATTTCTTTTGAGACTTGGGGTAGGTCACGGTAAGCACCAATTAAACTTATAGCTTGTCTTTTGGCCTCAACGTACTCGGTATTCTGTCGCACTCTTTCAGGAGTCAACTGGACAACTGTATCTGACACTTCGAGTGGTTCGATCCTTCCTCTTTCTTTGGCAAAGATCGAAGCCATGACAACGATATTTTCTACAACAATCCGATGTGTGGATAAGACTTGGGGCGAGATATTCACTAAGTCATCAATCAAATTCTGAAAACCCAGATCCATAATTAACTTTTGCTCATGTGTTTGCGCAAGACGTTCAGGCTCTGGTCGTACCTCTTCTACAATTTTTAGAACTTTTAAGTTGTGAGTGTACTTTCCTTGAGAGAGTGAGTTTTTGTATTCTTCCCTCACTTCAGTGATTTTTTTCAGAAAGTTATGACTCAACAAGACTCTTTCCAATTCATATTTAAAGCTATTCGGACTTTGGCGAGAGGCACTGCTAAAGAGACCCACACAAACATTATTTGCTAAAGTCGGAATTGAAAAAAGAACGACAGAGAATAGTATCGAAAAATTTTTTGACATTCAGTAATACTCCTAAAGTATTACCCCAATATTGAACTACCAATGGATCTGGTTATCTCAGAAAGGATGAGATATCAGCAACCACTTTTTGAGGAATCTCGTGTCCACCCTGAAAGAGTTGCAAAAATCCATCCCAACCATTTTCATTTAATTTTTGATTTAATTTCTCAGCTAACACAGACGGTAAAATAGGGTCATGAATTCCGTGACTTTGATAATATCTTAACCCTTTTTTACTGGACATTTGATTAATCCATCTTTCTTCATTCACTAAAGTTCCTGAGAGTAAAATAGCTCCCTTGGGTTGAATATCAGTCTCAAGAAGAATTTCCGTAATCAGCATCGCTCCTTGACTAAAACCGCCAAGAAACGTTGTTGAAAAATCTAAGTTAAGATTTCTTAAAAATTTCTCGAGTCTAACTCGAGCCTCGTCCATCCCTGTTGGTTTTAGCTTGGTAAACTCCCCCATTCGTAGAGATCGTTCAAATGCGGGAATGTCGATATGAAACCACGCCTTCCCATACATGTGAGGCCCGATGGGTACATCTAAAAATCCATTCGGAAATATCCAGTGATACGGCTTCTGTGTATCAATCACATCATGGAGTGAATACAGATCCAACATGTCCGCACCGTAACCATGAAGCATGATGATTTTGTTAGGAGAATTTATATCGCCAGCCTCAACATACTGAAGGCCTGCTAAATTTTTTGCCTGAATTTGCATTGATCTCTTCTTTCTTTTCTCTCTTTTTTCTATTTTCTTTTTTAAATTTGATAATCTATTTTTAAACTTGCTGCTTTTCTTAATCTGTCCCAAATTGCAGCCCATAAATTATCTTGGTAATCTTTTTTCTCTCGAACAAATATCAAATTTGCGCCCGACTCCCCACATCTTCTTAAGTTATGATAAAGCTCTCTTGCTGCTATCGCAGGATCATTGTGTAATACCAATTCAATGGGCTTGATCGTTTGAATGTTAAGCTTAATCTTGATTTCATCTTGTAGCTTTGGATCTTCGAGCTCGTGATCGCCGATGATAACAAGGGGTATTGACGGCATATAGTGATGCTTAAGATGACCGGGCGCCACGGGAGATTGTTCTTCGAAGATAGAAATCTCTTTGATATAGCCTTGCAATGCTTCTCTTAGCATTTCTTTGGTGATGGATCCTGGTCGATAAATTTTAATTAGCAAATAATTCGAATCAAATCCAATCACAGTGGATTCTAGTCCAATCTCACAGGCGCCACCATCTAGAACCATAACGTCATCACCGAACTCCTTTCTGACATGCTCTGCAGTTGTCGGCGATGTTTTACCAAAAAGGTTGGCTGAAGGTGCGGCTACGGGATTTCCTAATTTGTTGATGAGCTTTAATGCAATAGGATGCTTAGGAAATCGAACAGCAACTGTTTCTAAACCAGAAGTAATTTTTGGATTAACATATTTTGATTTAGGTAGAATCATCGTGAGTGGGCCTGGCCAGAACTTTTCTGCTAAAAATTGAGCCAGATCTGGAAAATCCAAAACAACAGATTTAAGTTGTATCAAATGTGAAATATGCACGATGAGTGGATCAAAAAAGGGACGCTGTTTGGTTTTAAAAATATTTTCGATTCCTTGCGGGTTTTTGATATCCGCAGCCAAACCATACACCGTTTCGGTGGGCATCCCGACAACGCCGCCGTTTCTAAGAGTCTCAACTGCTTTTGTGATTTCCGCTTCCATAACGTTTAGTGATACAAAAAACTCTCCAATAAAGCAAAGCTCTTCTGCTCTTTGACCCTAGTGTTTATTGAATAACTAGGGTTTTTGTGAGTTTTATGTTCTCACCGATGGTGTGTAAAACCTGATATGTTCCTTTTTGAACGGGTAAGGAGACTTCGCTTTGTTCAAGAGTGACCAAATCACCATTGGGTGCCGCGATTTCCCATCTTTTGTAAAGCTCTTCTGAGTCCTCTGTGTAAGTCACATGACTCTTAAGCAAAATAATATTTCCCGCCTTTAGATTTCCAGAAACCTGGATAAAAGACGTTTCTTTGAGATTACTCACGATATTAAACCGGGCCTCTTCATTTGAAAGCTGATGAATATGCTTGCTATCAAGAGCGCCAAAGAAAATCGGCTCAACTGGTTTATTTCTCCAATCACAATGTACATGAGAAACGTATTTATCAATGTAAGTGGCTCCAAGTTCACGACAGTACTGAACGAGTTGATTTAAGGTAGCAGTACTTGACGCAATATCCACGGCATCGCCGTATTGATGACGAGACCATTTTGCAGAACCACTTATACTTGCGTTCCACTTTGGTGATCGAAATGCGCTATTGATCCTAAGAGCTGAGCCGGTTTTAGATCTCAACTCTTGGATTTTCTTTACGACATAGGTAGAAAAAATCCCGAAGCTTCCTTTTTGGATACTCATAAACTCTGAAATAACAAAGTTAGGTGCGATCCTTAACGACTGAGGGCTTGCAGCCAAATCGACACCCTGAACAGGCATTCTATATTGTTCTTTATTTGCACCGGACATAAAGGAAGAATCGGTAAAGGGATTGAGGTATTTTTCTTTTTTAGGGTCTATGGTTTTAACCTTAATACACGCTTCTCCTTGAGACTTTTCACCTAAATAACAAGCGCTTGCTCCGTTAGCTCCTTCATTTTCTGAATTGAAATTTCCAGACG
>JAEYZS010000226.1 GCA_023427925.1 Pseudomonadota bacterium
ACTTGTAGGTGCGGTTCAAGAGCTTCATAATATGTCTAAGATGAGCGAATCTCAAATGGCGGCTCTGGATTCAAGACTTGCTTCTGCAGAAAGAAAAATTGCGTCTCTTGAAGAGCAAAACGCAAAACAACAAAAAGAGATCGATCTTTTAAAAGAGCAAGTTCAGTACTTAATGAAAGAGTTTAAAAAGAAATAAGCTTTCAAAAACCTATTGAGTTGCAAGGGGGTACCCAGGCCGGGTACCTTTTTTTATTTTTAGAATCAGGCAGAAACAACTTCGAGGGTGGTGTCCTAAGGGCACTGGAATTTGCTACCCAGTATCCCTTTGGAAGCTTCAAAATACCCTCAAACAGCCCTATAATAAAGCTGAGGTGGTTTTTCACTTTATTTTCATCGCGATGCCGTAAGTTGCTAGAATATTTTACCAAATAGTGGCACCACTAGACACTTTCCTATATAACGCTCTTATAACTGGGGCTGAAATCATTAATCTTTTTCCGGCATTTGATTGGTACGACCTTTGCTTATTAAGGAGTTGGATTAGTGTTTTGGGACCAATAAGGAACCTATTAAATTATATTTCATCAGTGCTCATTTAGGGTGGGCACTGTAAAACCTGAAGGAGAAGGATCAATGAAATCAGTATTGAAGACAACAGCCGCGCTCGTTGCAGTACTCGCATTAACGGCTACAGCGGATGCAGCACCACAAAAAGCAAGAAGTGCAAAAGCTTCTGCAAAAAAACAAAGAGTAGCTGCGGTTAAGAAGGCAGCGGCTAAAACTCAAACAGCTCAGGCTGGTTTAGCTCAAGATGCTCAGTCTGTAGAAAGAGCTCAATTAGCAGACGTTGCTCCAAAGGCAGCTCCGAAAAAATGGAGTGCAAACCTTATCACTGACACTTATGGTGCTCAGATGAAGTCAGTAAATAGCGGTAACTTGGCTAAAAAAGACTCTGGTAGTTCGTTAGCGACTGATTTCAGTGCTCGTATAAATTATAAAGTTGAAGATACAATCACTGCAGGTTTCGCATACGAATGGGGCCAAGAATATAGTGTAGGTGACCAAGAGTCGAACACAACAATGTACGATCCGTTTGTTAGACTTTCAAAATCGGACCTTGCAAACTTAGGTGGCGGAGTTGGAGTAAGTGGTCAAGCAAGACTTTATTTACCATTCTCTGAAGACTCTCAAGATAGAGAGCAAATTGCACAAATCAGATTGTACGCGGTTGCTTCAAAAGAATTATCAAAGACTTTATCTGCAAGTTTTACTTTTAACCCTAGAATCTTCATTCAACAAAACGATAAATATATCAACGCCAAGGGAGAGGACGCTGACCTTGATACCTTTAGACTTCTTTCTTCTGCTGGTTTAAAATACTCAGTAAATAGCTGGTTGGCTTTAGAGCAAACTTTTGGTGTTTACCAAAAATGGAAAACGAACAATGCTAGAAAAGATTTCTTAGATGCTTCGACTTCAGTCTATTTGACTCCTGCTTCATGGTTGGAAGTTAACCTTGGTGTGAGACAAATGGATGGCGCTACGGATACTAGAAAAACTGGCCTAAAAGAGCTTTATAGCGCTGATCAAACAGAATACTTTATGATCACGACCTTATCGATCTAATCAAACTTTAGCCTAGCTAAGGTGCAAAAAGGGAGCTGTCTTAAGACGCTCCCTTTTTTTATTCCTCATATTGGATTAAGCTATAACTCTATATGAGAAACTTTATTTCTGTTGTCGCTGATACAATTCATAGGCTATTGATGTCCCCGAGAAATATCCTCATGTTGTGCTTTATTTTTGCACTGGTCGGGATTCTGCTAGATGGTACACTCTATCAACTGTGGGAACTCAATTCTGAAAAGAAAAACATCCAACACAAAATCTCTGAGACACAGATTTCTATTCAAAAACTACAAAAACAAATTCGAATGGCTCATGATCCTAAATTTATCGAACGGGAAGCCAGAGATCGTTTTGACCTCGTCAATAAGGACGATATTGTTTTCGTATTTTCAGACGAATAATAGCCTACATAGGGCGTCATAGCCTCAATCTTAAATTGAATTAAAAATTTCTAAAGAGTCGACTTTTAAATAGTTCGATGCGATAAATTGAACCCATGAAAAGATTATTCCTTGTCGATGCTAGCAACATGTTTTTCCGTGCGTTTTACGCCATTCGACACCTTACCAACGAAAAAGGTATGCCGACAAATGCTCTTTATGGCTATCTCTCAATGACGGTAAAGCTACTGAGAGAAATGAAGCCGGACTATATGGCTTATTGTTTTGATTCTGCCGAAGAAGGTTTTAGAGAAGAACTCTATGAAGACTATAAGGCCAATCGCTCAGAATTTCCGGAAGATCTTGAGCCTCAGATGCCCTATTTCACAAAAATTGTAGAGCATCTTGGAATTCCATATTTTCTAATCCCAGGAGTGGAAGCTGACGATATTATTGGTACGTTGGCTCTCATGGCTGCCGAGAAGCAAGTCGAAGTTACAATCGTAAGTGGTGACAAGGATTTTGCTCAGCTCATCCGACCAAACATTAAAATGCTCGATACCATGAAGGACCACATTTACGATGTGGACGGAGTAAAAGAAAAGTGGGGCGTTCGTCCTGATCAAATTATTGATTATCTCGCGTTGATTGGCGATGCTTCGGATAATATCCCTGGTGTGCGCGGGGTAGGGCCAAAGACGGCTTTAAAACTCCTAGATCAGTACGGAACTTTGGACAACATCTATAAAAATATCGATGCCATTAAGCCGGATAAGCTAAGAGAGAAGCTTTCGACCAGTAAGGAGATTGCATACCTCTCTCAAACTCTTGTCACGATTAAAACGGATTATGAATTGAATGCAGGCGTAGAAGACTTGAAACTCAAGCCAGTTCAAAAAACTGAAATGATCAATATGTTAAATGAATTGGGCTTTAAATCTTTTGAAAGAAAAATTTTTGGCACAAGTGAAACTGCCGTCGCTCCAGAAGTAGTTAAGAAAATCGATGTCGAAAAAATCCAATCCAAAAGTTCTCCATCATCGATAATTGAAAAAAGCTTGAATGCAGAGGAATTTCAAAAAGAGATCAAGGACGGTCAGACGTTATGGATACTGCCGAACGATCGAGGTCTATTTGTTGCGACAGAATCTACGGTTTATACACTTCAAGATGATCTAAACAAATTTACCAGAATATTCAACGACAAGAATATTTCTTGGAAGGGATTTGACCTTAAAGCCTTTTGGAAATCTTTAAAGATCAAAAACGCCACAGCGGCTTGGGACCATAAGGTAGCCGCTTACGTTGTTAATCCAAGTGATATTGGAAGCTTTGCTGAGGTTTATGAAGCTGCTTTTCATCTTAAGCTTCCGGATTTCCCATCGGGTTCAGACCTATTGATCGCAAACCAAGAGTTGGAAAAACATCTACAAACAAAACTTGAAGAACAAAACGTCTTAAAAGTTTATCAAGATTATGATCTACCGTTGATTTCTGTCCTTCACAGCATGGAGTCCCATGGTGTAAGAGTGGATGATAAAGTTCTCAAGAAACAAAGTGAGCTTCTTCATAAGGATATTCGAGAATTAGAACTCAAGATTTATCAAGACGCAGGTGAGACTTTTAATATTGCATCACCAAAGCAGCTATCCCATGTGTTATTTGAAAAACTCAAGCTCACACCAATACGCAAAACTAAAACTGGATTTTCAACAGACTCGGATGTTTTGACAAAGCTACAAAGTGAAAATGAGATCGCGACCAAAATTATCGAGTACCGAGAGCTAACTAAACTTAAATCGACTTATGTTGATTCGTTACCTCTCTTAATAAGTCCTGAGGATGGT
>JAEYZS010000277.1 GCA_023427925.1 Pseudomonadota bacterium
CTGCCTTCATTATTTAATTAGCAACAAGCGGTGTTAATGAACAATGTCAAACCTTGATCAACCATTTTTTTTGTTTGAGCATAGTTTCTATTGAAAAGTCCGTTGAGGTACCTAAATGACAGACACAAAGCTATTCTTTCAAATCCAATATCACTGGTATATTGAACCCCCGTCACCCCTCGAATTGGATCCGATACTGCCGAATTAAGTCCGCACTTTAAAATTCCATTGGGATTAACGACCGCCATATCTTTATAAGGAACAGTTGTCGAAGTACCTAAAAAATATAAATCATTAGGTTGACCTGGGTAGATAGATTGAGAAATGTCCTCAGTTGCACCCAAGATTTTATTGACGATAAAATTTCGAGTCCCATAGCCGTATCTATTGTCCCCTGAAGTCACAAGTGGATCAGTAAGCGTGTTATAGGTCGTTAAAACATTATGTGCCACTGTATAGTCATTGGAGCTAGAGACAGCTTCTAGATTCCCTGTGACATCTGCTCCTGAGAAATTAAAAGTTTTTTTAATGCGCTTTAAAACCTCGACAAGAGGATCCACTAACCATCCTTTTCCATACTGCACACTTGTAAAGTGTAAAATTAAATTCCGTGTGCTGCTTACTTCGTAGTTGAAGGAGGTGTCCTTCTGAAAGAAACCTAAGGATACAATTCGATTTGTTTTAGCGTTTAAGGCATTATTCCTACACTCATTATCGTTAGCAGCACAATCTACTAGCGAACTTGTATAGCTCATAAAAATGTCTAATGTATCAAGTGTAAAGTAGCCTGTTCGACCATTTCGATACGGAGAATTCGCAATAGTGCTTCCAGCTGTAATCTGAGTACAAACTACGCTAGCTGGCGTAATTAATTTGTAATCTGAGCGGTTTTTGAAAGACATTCGAACATAAATATTGTTGTCTCCGCCAGCATTATAGTCACAAAACCCTGTGATATAACCACTCAAAGAGACTTTTTCAGAGGCAGAGTTAAAATAGTAAAGTTTATCCTTGTTGGCCCAAAAGTTCGAGGCACCTGAAAATGTCGATAGAACTGGAGGTTGAATTGTAGGAATGGCAGCAGTCAGAATAGGTGTTAGTCGAGAACTTCGACCGTAAACTTCCTGATAATAGTTATCGAATCCCACTATTTCCATATGGAGCTTATGGGCGCCTGGGATCAATGTGGGAGTTGAGGCTTCGATTTCATACTTTCTGTCCGCACCACAAGGAGTAGATTTAATATATTTTAGAATAGAACAGTTTGTAGTCCCAGGGAGACATTGATAGAGCTTGGCTTTGATGAGGGTGCGTGAATATCCCCCATCGTTACATGTGCCTGTTAAGCGGAGATTGTTAAATCCCTCTGAAGGGTTTGAAGAAATATTAAAAACTCCATTAGCGATGTTATTGGTGTCTAGTGTGAGGCTTAAACCATCAGGATTTGCACCACAGACTTCACTGTAACAGTGACTACCAAAAAGTCCTCCTTCAGGCGCTGTGGTTCCGCAGTTCTGAAATGTCACAATCATGCTCATAGCAAGTAAAAATAATAATATAAGCGATTGTTTTTTGAGCACTTTTGAATCCCCCAATAGACTCTTTGCCGATATTATAGTATCGGTCTTTTTATGGCTCAGATTAAGACTTTCGTAGCTAAATACCTCATTGTTGCAATAGTGTTGCTACAGTTGAATCCTTTAGAGGCGAAGGAGCCAGTTTTTAGATTTGTCTTGTCTGTGCAGCCACAGAGCTTCGATCCTGCTCACTTTTATGGAACTGAGCCCTCTTACCTGATGATGAATCTCTTCAGAGGGCTTTACCGTTACGATAAAGAAAAAGGAATTATTCCAGAAGGCGCAAAAAAATGCTCTTGGACCGACAAAAATAAAAAACAATTGAAGTGCGATTTGAATCCAAATGTTAAGTGGAGCGATGGCATACCTGTAAAGGCTGACGATTATGTCAGAGCCTTTGTCTATCTCGTAGATCCAAAAACAAAAGGCAGAGAAATTTCTCATCTGCTTAGACTTAAAAATGCCAAGAATATTCTCGGTAACAAGGCAAAACCTAATACGTTAGGCATAAAAGCTACAAGTGAGTTCGCTCTTCAGTTTGATTTTGATGAACGAGATCCTGATTTTATTGCTAAACTTACATCGGTCACACTCTTACCTTGGCGAAGCATTCCGGATATTAAAAAGCCAAAGGAAATGCTTACCAACGGCCCCTACAAGATAAAAGAGTTTAATAATCGTAAAGTATATCTTGTCCGTAACGAGCACTATCCTTTTGGAAATCTCAAACGCCCTGATGTTGAGATCTTCTACGTCTCAGAGTTATCTACCGGATTAAATCTTTTTGAACTTGGTAAAATCAATTTTTTGCCTCAACTTCACACTAGTCTTATTCCTAAATTTAAAGACAGGAAAGGATTCTTCAACGTCGTATTTTCAAGATTTGATTACGTCGGGTTTGGTCCTGGATTACAGAAGGATATAAACTTTAGAAAAGCTTTAGCTTTGTCTGTTAACTACGATGAATTAAAGGAAATTTTGCATGCCACTGGACGTCCTGGATGTCCAAGTCTTACTCTGAGTTATACCAATAAACCTCAATGCTACCCTTTTGATTTAAAAGCTGCAAAAGAAGCATTAAAGAAAGTTCCAAAGGAGCTTTTAGAAAAACCGCTTACATTTAAGTTCAGTAGCGCTAGTGGTCAGCAATTGATCAACACTGTTGAATGGTACCAAAATCAGTGGAAGAAACATCTTGGACTTCAGATTGGAATAGAAATCGTAGAACAAGGTATGTTTTTACAAGATATCGAATTCAATACGCCAGATCTCTTTAGAAAAGGGATTACACTCGATCGACCTAGCTGCCTTTCTGCCCTTGAAGTTTTTGGTAATAACAGTCGCGATAACACCATAAAATTTAACAACAAATCCTACGAGAAAGTCCTACTGGAATTGGCAGAAGCGGAAACGGATGTAAAAAAGAAATCCCTCTGCGATAAAGGTATAAAACTCTTAATGGATGAGTTTAGGCTTATCCCACAAGGAATCATGCATTTTACTATGCTTAAGGATGATAAGTTTGAAGGATTCGAAATCAACGAACTCAATCAACTGGACCTATCAAGTCTTCGGGTGAAAAAATGATTGTAAATGCTTTTAGAACTAGAATTTTCAATAAGAATGACAACTTATTTGAATTTATTAAAGAGTCTATAGACGAAGTTCCTGAGAAATCGATACTACTTATAACTTCAAAAATTGTGGCTCTTTCCCAAGGAAGAACAATCTCAAGAGACGCTGTTTCAAAAAAGGAACTTGTTCTCAAAGAAGCCGACGAAGTTCTGGGAGAATCTTATAAGACATATCTGACTATCAAAGAAGGGATCCTCATTCCAGCGGCCGGTATAGATGAGTCCAACGCTCAGGAGGAGTATATCTTGTGGCCCGAGGATTCTTACAAGATTTCTAAGGAGTTATGGATCGCACTTAAAGAACATTACAAAATAAAAGATTTTGGGATCGTCCTCACAGATTCTCGCTGCACGCCTCTTCGACAAGGAGTCACTGGTGTTGCTGTTGCTCACTGGGGATTTAAGGGAATTCTGAATCACATTGGCAAAGAAGATCTCTTTGGCAGACTCATTGAAATGTCGACAACGAATGTCGCCGACTGTTTAACATCAGCTGCGATACTGGTGATGGGTGAAAGCAATGAGTCTTCCCCCTTAGCCCTTATTAGTGAAGTTCCTCAAATTGAGTTTCAAGAGACGGTTGATAGAAATGAGCTAATTATCAGTCGAGAAAATGATATTTTCGCTCCTTTATTCAAATAGGGATTAGCTTTAACTTTGGATAAAAAAAAAGCCCTGGCTTTTCCCAGGGCTTCGTAACCAGACTTACATTCTTTAATAAGAATTAAGCTGCTTTACGTCTTTGTAATGCCATATATTTTTTGTCGAAGTCAGATACTTTTAGTCCTTCCTTCGTTATAAGTCCTTCTTTAAACCACATGTAGTGTTCGTCACAAAAACCAGCTTTTGTATCCTTCTTAGAGCAGTCTTCACCTTTACATTTCTTTGGTAACTCAATTACTCTTGCTGGTGCCGGATTATTGTTTTTGTTGTCTTTAGCCATTTTAATAGTCTCCTTGCTATTTTTACTAAAACACTCTTCGGAAGTCCTAGGACCAAAGTGAAGTCTTAAATCAAAGTCCTACTTAAAGTATCAAAATGAGATGATTAATTTTCAGATGGTAAATCTAAAATCAAATTTAACAAGGTTTTTCAGTCATTTAATTCAGTTTTACAAATATTAAGTCGATAAATTCTTTGGGCTTAATAGTAATGACTAATGGAAGTGAAAGCCGGTGGAATTTTGAAAAAGTCAAAAAAATTTAACAATCGAGATTCTGTCGTTCAAGATCAGAACGAGTTACAAGCATTATTGGATGTAGGGAAAGCTTTATCTTCTGAACACGAAACAGAAAAGATTCTAGATATGATTCTAGAAGAAGCTATCAACAATACTCAGTCGGATGGCGGAAGTATTTATCTCGTAGAAAAAGTTCCACAAGACAGCCTTGGCGGAGCGAGGCCGAAATTTACACACAAATTAAAGTTTCATAAGAGTCTCAATAGAAGCCTCGCATATATTCAAGAATACAATAAGTTCATGGATATTGATACGACAAGTATTGCTGGTTATGTGGCACTAACCACTGAAACTGTAACAATCAAAGACTGCTATAATTTGCCGGAAGAAACTCCATTTAAATTCAACTACGAATTTGACGTTAACTACAATTACAAAACGCAATCAGTCCTCGCTGTCCCTATCAAGACGAACAAGGGCCGCGTTGTTGGAGTGGTACAACTGGTCAATAAGACAAGATCTTTCAGACGACAGACTGATCCTAAAACAAAAAAACATCAACCTATATCAATGGAAAATGTAATTCCATATTCCAGCCATGATGTTCGATTGATGGAAGCCTTTGCATCGCATGCGGCAGTCGCTCTCGAAAACGCCAAGCTTACTCAAGATATTGAGAAACTATTTGATAGTTTCGTAAAAGCATCTGTGACTGCAATTGAATCTAGAGATCCATCAACGTCAGGTCATAGTGATCGTGTTGCAGACCTTACGTGTTCCCTTGCTGAAAGAGTGGATGGATCAAAACTTGGAATTTATAAAGATATTTCGTTTTCCATTCAGCAGATGCGAGAACTGCGGTACGCTGCCCTCCTCCATGACTTCGGTAAAATCGGCGTAAAGGAAGATGTCCTTTTAAAGGCAAAAAAACTCTACCCATACGAACTAGAAAGTATCATGCAAAGACTCGATACAATTAAATATAAGAATGAAGCTGTCGTATGGAGAGAAATTGCAGAGCAAGCCACAGAACTTATTGATGACTTAAAAAATCTTCAAGACAAACCCCATGTTTGCTCAAGTTCAGGCTGTGCTCACTCACTACATAAAGCTCAAGATCAGAAAACAGTGTTGGCACAAGCTCTTTGGAAAGTTGATGGATTTAATCGCAAAGTCGAGCAAATTAGAGAAGCTATTATAAAAGCCAATGAGTCTCAGGTTTTGCAGGGTGATTTAAATATCACTGAACTTGTAACCTTTATTGAGACTCTTTCAACCAATTTAAATAGAACTATTCTCTTACCAGAAGAAAAACAAAGACTCTTGATCCCCAGAGGAACTCTATCTCCGGAAGAAAGGCGTGAAATCGAATCCCACGTGTCACACACTTTCACGTTCCTTTATCAAATCGCGTGGACTGATGATTTAAGTGGAATCCCTGAAATTGCTCACGCTCACCACGAAAAATTAGATGGGACTGGCTACCCTCGCGGATTGAAAACAGATCAAATTCCGATTCAATCAAGAATGATGACAATTTGTGATATCTACGACGCTCTAACTGCGATGGATCGAGCTTACAAAAAATCAGTTTCTAACGAGAGAGCTTTAGATATTCTTAATCTTGAAGTGAAGGATGGAAAGCTAGATAAAAACCTCGTAGATCTCTTCATTGAAGCAAAAGTCTATACCATAGTTCAAAATTATAAAAAGAAAGCTGCTTAGGCTACATCAATAAAAAATGGCAGAGCGCGAACCTCTGCCATTTTTCATTTTGATCTGAATCACAGATCGATTATCTATCTTCAACCTTTAGTGTTCCGTAAGTTCTAGGAGTGTAACCGCTATGCTTTTGTTTAAGCTTACCGATTTGAGCAATACGTCTTTCAGCCACTTTATCCGCTGCTAAGTTCGTTGGAATATTCTCTTTCTTAGCAAGGTCAAAGATAGTTAATGTGTTGTCGTAAATCGTTTCTGTTTTCGCGAAAGCTCTTTCCATAGAATACTTTTCAAGCTCGACAAATACGTTCATCAAACCACCCGCATTTACTACGTAGTCGGGAGCGTAAAGTATTCCTAGTTCCTTAAGCGCTTGCCCGTGACGTTGTTCTGCCAACTGGTTATTTGCTCCTCCACAGATAACTTTCGTTTTTAATTTATCAATTGTTTGATCGTTAAAGATTGCACCCAATGCACAAGGAGCAAGAACATCACACTCCTGGAATAGGATTTCGTCTTTTCCGACCACTTTGACGTTAAGTTCTTTTTCAATTTTTTTACATTTGTCTGCATCAATATCAGTCACAGTGACTTGTGCACCTTCTTTTACAAGGTACTGTACCAAATGAGATCCCACGTTTCCTAAACCTTGAACTGCGATTCTCATCCCTTTGAGTGAATCGGCTTGATAAGCCTCTTTTACAGATGCTTTGATCCCCATCAAAACACCGTGAGCTGTAAATGGAGATGGGTCACCTGAACCGCCAAGAGCTTTTGAAATCCCCGTCACCCAGCGAGTTTCGGCATAAACATGTTCCATATCTTTTTCACTTGTGCCAACGTCTTCTGCAGTGATGTATCTTCCATTAAGAGACTGAACATATTGGCCAAATGCTCGAAATAGAGCTTCAGTTTTTTGTACTTTTGGGTCACCAATAATAACTGCTTTTCCACCGCCAAGGTTAAGTCCGCTGGCAGCCGCTTTGTAAGTCATACCTTTTGAAAGTCTCAATACATCAATAAGTGCTTCTTCATCCGAAGCGTAGTTCCACATTCTCGTACCACCAAGTGCAGGTCCCAAAGCAGTATTGTGAATGGCGATAATAGCTTTAAGGCCTACATCTTTGTTGTAGCAAACAACTATTTCTTCGTGTTCGCCCTGTTTTTCGATAACATCAAAAAGCTTCATAATACACTCCATTTAGTAATAAAACTGAAGGGTTATGTAACCATTCCTCAAGGGGAAATTCAACATTACATTGTAAAGGTAGATGCGGAGCTTAATTTAATGCTTTTTAATGCTTAAAAACCGTTCATTTGCCCCTAAAATTTGTCTCAAAACGGTATTAACAGTTTTTAAAGTTACACATGAAAATAAACCGATAAGTAATACTACAACACACCGGAACGTTAATGGGGTAAATCAATGATTTTATCAAAAAATAAAGTCTTATTTTTATTTATAATTTCAACCTTTTTGATTCTGGTTAATTCTGGTTGTACGCGTAAGGTTCAAGACACTTCTGTTCTGACGTTAACTATTCCACATGGAATGTCTTCTAAAATTTCTGACTTTCAACATTCCGAACCCATGAGCATGCAATCAGTAAGCGTTCAGAATGACGATGGTGACGATGGAGGAAATTGGAATCCTTTTCTCAACCCCGAAGAGCTTTCTGGATTTAATTGTTACATGATAACAGTGAGCGGGCCTGAGTCTGATATGAGAAGAAACACTTGTATAACGACAACAGGGCAAAACTTTAAAGTAGGCCGTTGGATTGGCGGATTAACTGCCGGAACAACATTGAGCTTAGAAGTTCCGTCTGGTACGCAGCGAGAAATCACAGTGGTTGGGTTTAATGCCACTTCAGGTTCATGCGTTGATTTTAAAAGGTTTGATGTCAACAAAATGTCTATGTCTGAACCTCACATCTTAGGTAAAATTGTAAGAGATCTTTCTCCAGGAACTGTATCTGTAACAATCCCCGTTTCTGTTTCCACAGAAACTTTAAAAATGGATGATTGCAGTGGACCTGATTTCGATATGGACGGGTCTGACGGACTTTATTTTGGAGATGTGACGGCCGGAAATGTAGTCGTCTCAAGTGTTGAAAGTTACACGAGCTTAGGTGGAGCTTCTTATGCTGTGACGGGTTTTGAAAATGAACCTCTATCTCCTAACCAAGATGCAACATTCATTACAACTACGGTTACTCCTTCAGGACTAGGTCCCAACGATGAAATTATAATTACAAACCCTGCTCAAAGTGGCACATGGACGCCATCTGTTGGGACCCCTCATACAGGGCCTTGTGGATATCGACTCTGGGAAGGTCGTTACGCATTTGCTCGTGTAAAATCAGTCTCTGTAAGTCCTCCTGGCGTTTACATATATAAAGGAACTCCGATTGATAGTTTGAACTGGGACCCGACTACACAAACTTTCGATGCCGGCTTGAAATCAACGATTAATGGTAGAATGACTGCAACTCCAACTGCGGATGGTTCGTTCTGTAAACTTCAGATCTCGAAGGTTCTTCATTTCTGAGATCTGACTCTCGATCCTGGAGCTATGATTGAGGCACAATCACTTGATATTAATGGATCTACTTCCGGAATATTACCAATTCGCGTTGCTAACAATTTAACTCTTAATGATGGATCATCCATTAACGCAACTACTCGCGGGTTTGGTCCTATAGCTGGTTATCATGGTAAAGGAGTTCGCGGACAGTCTTTAATGGGCTGTACAGGACCTTTTAGTTCGAACACGGGAACGGGCGGATCTTGTGCGCCTAATGATGGAAGTGGATACGGAGCAGGAGGTGGTGGAAATGGAACCGCGCCTGGATCCGGTAATGTTTATGGACCTAGTGGTGGTGCTGGCGGTGGCGGAACACAGTCTGGCGGTTATGGAGCTGGTGATGACTGTGGTGATGGGTCATGTTTTGGCGCCTTAAGATACAAAATCTTTTGGGGTGGCTCCGGTGGAAGTAGCGGAGATTCAGTTGCTAGTATGGGTGGCGAAGGCGGCGGTGTAGTTTATCTTATGGCAAAAAATATTACGGTTGCTACCGGAGGAAATGCTGCAATTGTTGCTGACGGAGGCTTCGCAACGGGTAACTCATCGATACCGAATCAAGGTGCTGGTGGCGGTGGTGCCGGTGGATCTGTGTTTATAGGTTATGGAAATCTTTCTCTGACAACAGGAACGAATACCTACTTAACGGTTTCGACTAACGGAGGTGACGGAGGAGAAGCGAGTCAAACCGCATCCTCCGGTGGTGGTGGCGGAGGTGGAGGCCGCATTCATATAGCAGGTTGTACTCAGTCAATAGCTCCAGTTACAAGCTCAGCAATTGTGACTGCAGCACTAGGCGGAGCAGGTGGAGTTGCTTATGGTGGCGGTGATATAGGATTTCCAGGCTTCGGCGGTTCAGTTGTAAGACAATCACTCCAATGCCCGTAGTATCTTATTCATGTGATAATAAAAGCTCTTACTTTTAGAAAAGAGCTTTTTACTTTCTTAATGATTTTCTTAGTTTTTTCTTAGGAGTTTTTTTTCTCAGAGTCTTTATTTTGGTTTTTGCTTTCTTCTTAACTCTTCCCTTCTTATTAGGTTTTTTAGCCGCCTTTTTTGATTTTTTGCGGGCGTATCTTTTTTTGACCGCGACCTTGCCCTTCTTCCCTTCTAGTTTTGCGAAAAGAAGATCCATCTTTGTTTGAAGGTCTTCAATTGTCCCTTTTAGTTTATTGTTTTCGTATTTCAATGAATCAAGCTCAAGCATCTTAAGAGGAGCGATTTGATCTCTGAATTTTAAAAGTATATTTTCAAATGAATTTTGAATTTTTCCTCCGAGCTGCTCAAAAACTTCCTTTTTATCCAAGTTTTCTCGTCTGAGCGCCTCAACTTCCCGCTTGAGTCTTGAAATCTGAATTTCCGATTCTTTATTTGTCGCTTCAAACTTTTGAGCCAGCAATTGAGGTGCGTGCTGTTCTGGGTTTTGTTCTACCAGTTTCATGTACCAATCCATCGATTGGTGGACATGAGCTGGCGCTCCTTGAGCAGACTTCATCCATCTGGTCCAAGCCGACGGATCAACTTTTAAAAGTTTACAAATCTGGCGTCTCGAGAGTCCCAATTTCATTCTTATTTGTTCGAGGTTTTCCATAGATCCTGAAGTGGAATTTGAATTTTGTTGGGTGTCCATCAAGGTGCTCCTTTAGATTCCTTCGAAAAAAGTCGTTAATATAAAAACAGCTTAAATCCCCATTGTGAAATACGCAATATATATTGTGATTTACCTATTTTAATATGGTGTTTCACAATATTTTAATCGATTTAGACATAAATAATTGAAATCACTTGGTTATTGTAACGTATAAGGCGTCACCACCCTGAAATTCAAAAAAACCTACATAATATAGTTATAAACTATAGTATTAACATATTGAAATAACTATAATATGCGGTATGATGTCCATAATAAGGGGTAAAATCGCTGTTTTTTAAAAAACGGAAATTTGGACTCGCGAGATTGATTTTGCGCGTCATAATCCCTTGTAGATGGGTTGAAGATGGCACAAGTTCGTTATGCTCTAAACAAGAACAAATATCTTATCGATCCTGAGCTTGAAAAGCTCAGTTCCCTACTCGACTCCTATATGGATAGTGATGTTCGCAACTGCTTGTTGCTACTGATTGCGCTTAAAACTGGTGCGCGTGCGCAGGAGATCCTCAATATCAAAAAGTCCGATCTTAATCCCTATGAGGAGTCGATTTTGATTCGAGGAATTAAGGGATCCAACGATCGTGAGATTCCAATTAAGAGCGATCTCTTTCGTAAGCTTAAAAAGTATGCGGATTCCTTTGAGGGAAAAATGCTGTTTCCGATTAGTTATTCACGGCTCAGGCAAATTTGGGAATTCTATCGACCTGTTCCCAAAAAATTTCACTCACTGAGACATACATTTGCTATTCAGATTTATAAAAAAACAAAAGATATTCGCCTTGTTCAGGTGGCTCTGGGACATCGAAATGTGATGAATACGATGATCTATGCTGACTACGTTTATTCTCAGCAGGAACTCAAGCGCCTCATCTTGTAAAGGCGCGTAATCCTACGGATAATTCTTTGACATAGCTTATCTCAATACTCACACTAAATATAGCGGTGCAAATGGATGGCCCCGCTTAATTAAAAATGTTTTTACACCAAGGAAGGATCTCGCATGAGACTCAGTGTTTTATTATTAGTTCCACTAGTATCCATCACATTAAATTTTAAAAAAGGACATGCGCAAAGTTCTGAAGATGACATCTTTGCAATTCCTAAAACCTACGCTGTTCAAAATCGAAAGTTTAAACTTGGCAGTCAATACTCTGCACATTTTGGATATATGCCTATGGATTCTTTTACAAAAGGAATCGTGCTTGGTGCTTCGTACACAAAATATTTTTCAGACTTCACCGGTTGGGAAGTGATCAATGGAAACTGGGTCTTTGGCATGGATACCGGTCTTAAAAAAGAACTTATAGAAAAGTATGGAGCAACACCTGGAGAAATTCCTGATTTTCCAGAGTGGTACTTAACAAGTAATATCGTCTACACTCCGATTTACAATAAAAACTTATTCTTTAATAAATCTGTGGTTTGGGGAGATATCACTTTTGTTGCTGGTCCTGGTATTGGCTCCTTCAAAAACGATGGAGTTAAACCTCTCGTGAACTTCGGAGCGGTCTTGAGGTTCTTTCTCGACGATGCACAGTCGTTCAAAGTCGATATTCGTGAAAATCTCCCTTTCTTAAGCACAGGTGTTGAGCCTTATCTTATGATCGGTATTGCGTACACATATCAACCGGAAACTAAAGTCACTCAAAAAGGTTATGACGATGATTTTGAAAAAGAATTTGCAAAGTAAAAACATGAAAAATGTCAGTAAATTCTTAATTGTTGGTATTACGTGCTTCGTAATCGGAGCGCCAATAACAACAGCGCAGAATCTACCGAAGGGCAAGTCTTCAACTGTCCAACCTTTTTTGGACAAAAACGAAAAGCCCTATAAATATGAGCCAATCGATCCTGAATATTGGAAAGTTGTCGAAGAAAAAATCAGCTCAGAAGGTTTTCTGAAAATCATTGAAGATGGATTAGAGCTTGCCGAAGATTACGGTCCGGACTCTGATGATGCCATTGAAGGAATGCTGGCTGTCGGTGTAGCACTAAGACATCTCAAACTCTATTATGCGGCGACAATGGTATTTAAAGAAGTCGCACTCAAAAGAATTTCTTCTGAACTCGCCTCTAAGGCTCTCTATGAATTGGCTCTCATTGACCAGGAATCTTACCTAGATC
>JAEYZS010000006.1 GCA_023427925.1 Pseudomonadota bacterium
CTCTTTAAAGATGCTCCTACTCCTGACAAAATGGATCGCATTATCCAAGCTCTTTATGCATCTGGAGATTTTGAAACCTTAAGAATCTCCCAGAATGGAGGTAAGGTCGTAATCACAGGGACACCGCTTAAAACTTTGGCAAGCATTACTACTCGAGGGGTCAATAGACTAAGCGCAACATCTGTAATGAGTGCTTTTAATGTTTCCGAAGGTGAAAAGTTCATTTTCCAAAATATATATGAAGGTGCGGAGAGAATTAAAGAGCTTTACGGAAAGAGTGGTTATTTTAATACGGTCGTAAGTATCGATACCCAGCCCGCTTCTAATAATAGGTTACACCTTCAAATCATTATCGATGAAGGCCTTCCTTGCCTGATCAAGAATGTGAACTTCGTTACAACGTATGATGATCTTTCTGAAAAAATAAAACGACATACAAAGTCCTACATCAATAAGCCACTGACGGATGATATTGTTATTGATCTTGAATCCGAAGTAAAAGACTTCTTTGTCGATAATAAGATTCTAAGTGTATCCATCCAAGGTCCTACACTGAGATACAACAGTGACAAAACTGAGAGCTACATTACCTATACTCTAGAAAACGCTTACAAGTATTTAATCTTTTACGAAGGAAACGAGTATTTCTCTTCTACCGAGCTTTCCCAAAAGCTAGAAATCAACAGTAAGGTCCAATTTGGATCAAATCCGACAGCAGAACTTGCAGCTAAACTTGAAAAGATTTATCAAGATTATGGTTTTGCTAACGTCTCTGTGAAGTATACAGAAAATATTCAAGCCAAGTCTTTAACAAGACGCGCTTATTTAAAAATTTCAGAAGGCCCACGTACCTATCTAAAAAAAGTACAATTTAATGGTAAAATCTCACGGCCCGTTGACTACTATGTCTCACTATTTAAAAAACACTATGACCAAAGGATTTACAAACAAGATCAAGTCAAAGTTGCGCAAGAAAGCGTGATAACAGAACTTCAAAATCAAGGTTTCTTAAAAGCTCAGTTTTTGTCTAGTCAAACCACGTTTTCAAAAGACAAAAGGTCGGCAGAAGTTGCACTATTTATCGATGAAGGGCCTCAGACAAAAATTAATTCTATTAAATTTGAAGGTCTTAAGGCATTCTCACAAGAGCAAATGAAGCAGCTTATTGGGCTTAGCGAAGACATTCCCGTCAATTTAAATGTGGCAGAAGGAAGTCGAGAAAAGATCATTAATCACTATCAAAATGCCGGCTATCTCGAGATGGAATTGCGATCCACAATGTCTGAGCTCATCACCTATTCTAATGACAACACAAAAGCAGATCTATATTACAGAATTTATGAAGGACCTCAGATTAAAGTCGCTAAAATAATTGTCGAAGGCAATGCTCTAACAAAACAGTTTGTGATTACAAACGAATTGGAATTCGATATAGGAGATGTTCTGACTCCTCAAAAAATGTTAGACTCCGAATATCACTTACAAAAAACTAACCTATTTACTCAAGTTGATATTGATACATTAGAAAAAGGCACCAACACAGCAGATAGAACTATCATTATTCGAGTTGCAGAAAGAGATCCGGGTCTATTTAACTTAGGACTTGGAGTGAATACAGAGTTCGACTTAACCATCCGAACTTACGCGGGGTTAAGTTACAACAATATTAACGGTACAGCGCGAGCACTCACAGGGCGAGTCGAGTTAAAGAGAGTTGCAGATATTAATTTCTTAGATCACTCGATCTTACTCGGCTACTTGGAGCCAGTTCATTTTGCAAAGCGTACTCGTGGCCGGGTCAACCTTTTAAGAACGAGAGGACTTATCTCGCGAAATCCTGAAATCGAAGTATTAGAAAGTACGAGTCTCACAATTCTATTGGAAAAAGACTTTACAAGATTTTTTAAAGCCGCTTGGACAGTCTGGTCCATCGCAGCCAATAAACAATATCTTCTGGAAACGGATCAAGTCTTGGAGCGAGTTAACATTGCAGCCATTGGACCTATTCTGGAGTACGATCGAAGAGACCACCCTTTTGTAACTAGAAAAGGTTATTATTCAAAGCTCTCTGCAGAATATGCGGATACAAACCTCGGCTCTTCTGACACCGTTCATTATATAAAAACAGTGGGTCAAGTGAACACCTACGTCCCAACAGGATTTGCCAATATAATCTGGGCAAGTTCAGTTGCCGGAGGCTTTATGAGAAATATAAAGGATCAAGATAGCTCCCATATTCCTGATAGTAAGATATTTAAGCTTGGCGGACGTGACACAATTCGAGGATATGAGCCCAATGAAATTGGAGATAAAGACATCAACAACATGGATGTATTTGTCAATTCAGAGAGTCACTATTATTTGGTTAAATCGGAGTTTAGAATTCCAATTCGCAAACAACTAGAGTCTGTACTTTTTTATGATGGTGGGGAAATTAACGTAAAGGGTGTTACATTCAGAGATCCATATCGCGATAGCGTAGGTGTTGGATTTCGTTACCAAACTCCCGTAGGACCGCTTTCATTTGAATACGGTTATAAATTAGGTAGAAATCGAGAC
>JAEYZS010000013.1 GCA_023427925.1 Pseudomonadota bacterium
GGTTGAATGCACCGGTCTTGAAAACCGGCAGCCCTTCACGGGGCTCGTGAGTTCGAATCTCACTTCTTCCGCCATAATAAACAAAGCTCACTCATGGTGGGCTTTTTTTGTTTTTAGGGATTCGTTAGATTGGAACCAATTCGCTTGTGAGTTCGATAGGACACATAAAAGTGACCCCTCGCGCGAGGGGATTTTTACCCGGCCTAATTCTGATCCTCTCTATTCTGATAATCCCTTTTGAGTTGATTCTTGTGATCTCGGGCTTTTGAAAAGCCCTCGACACGGGTCCTTTCGCTTTCATTAAAGTGTCGCTGATTTCTCTCAAAAGCAGTTTGCTTTGATCTCTCAATCATGTTTTGTTGCTCTTGTGGAATTTCTTTGTCGCTATTGATCTTCTTTTGTTTTGCCATTTTCTTTCTCCTTTTTGTTAGGTTTTCCTTTCTGCATTGAGATCATTCTTACAAAACGTACTGAAGCGAGATTTTCTCGATGAATTTCGTTGTTATTTCCTCTGGTGATTTTGACAAGGGTCTGTGTTTTCTCGCTTCCAATGGGAGCAACTAAAACTGCTCCTACCTTCATCTGATCAAAAATTGTTTTTGGAATTTCTTGGATGGCCGCAGTAAAAACGACCGCATCGTAAGGCGCTAACTCCGGCCAACCTCGATGACCATCCGAAAGCCTAAGACTAATATTTTTATAGCCCAGATTTTCAAGCCTTTCTTTTGCCTCAAGATATAATGTTGGAATAATTTCGACTGAATAAACTCGCTTACAAAGACGAGACAACACCGCTGCATTATACCCTGAACCTGTTCCAATTTCTAAAACACGACTTGATTTAGTAAGAGAAAGAGTTTGTGCCATGAGTGCAACAATGTAGGGCTGAGAAATGGTCTGCTCAGAACCAATAGGGAGGCTCCCGTCGTAATAGGAATAAGTCTGATATTCGTGCGGAATAAATCTTTCCCTCGGTATCATCTTCATTGCCCTAAGAACCGCGCGATCTTTAATTCCACGTGATTCAAGTTGGCTGACAACCATACCTTTTCGTAGACCCTCAAACTTTTCGTAACTATTTATATTCCCTAACACGAGAGCACTATAAACTTCTCCCGTGCAAGAATGGTTTCACTACGGTGTTTTTTTGATGTTTAAATTTACAAATATATTTTACTTAGAGTTGCGAATGTAAAGATTCACAAAATATCCGTTGATGACGACCAAGAGCGCACTTAGAGCCAACATCCATTTAAATGGTGTAAGAAGCATTAGCGCATATTCCAGTCCATTATGAGTCTCTGGAAAAATATTCAACAAGTGATAAATTATCGAAGTCTCAACTACATCCACCAGGAATAAACTCAATGGAACCGCAATAAGACTTTTTGCCAAATTTTTAAAAAAGGAAAAATAGATTCCAATAAAAAGCAGCGTATAGGAAATCATAAAGGCGAAATCAATCAAATTGATTTTTTGGTAAACTTGCCTTCCATCCTCTCCCAATAGCATAAACAGAGGCTGGATTTCGCTTTTAAGATAAAAGAATTTAGTATCCAAGATTTGTAAATCGCCTTTGATAAAAAAAATAACTAAAGCAAGTGCCCCAGTTGCTACAGCCAACAACACTATCATTTTCATGTTAGATAGAATTTCTAATGGCTTCATCTAATCTCTTTAAAATCCGTATACGGTTGGAGGGCCTTTGGAATTTCAACTGACCCATCTTCTCTTTGATAGTTTTCCAAAATTGCTAAAAGAGTCCTACCGACGGCAAGACCGGATCCATTCAGTGTGTGAACAAATTGCGGCTTATTAGTTCCTGCCTTAAAACGAATATTAGCACGGCGTGATTGAAAATCTTCGCAATTTGAACATGATGAGATTTCACGATAAGTATTTTGGCCTGGCAACCAAACCTCAAGATCATAACATTTCGATGCGCTAAAACCAATATCCGCAGAGCAAAGGAGTTGAACTCGGTAAGGAAGTTCTAAGCGCTTTAGAATTTCTTCTGCATTTTGAACCATTCTTTCATGCTCTTCGTACGAACGATCGGGGTGCGTGATTTTAACTAGTTCAATCTTATTAAACTGATGTTGACGTATCAAACCCTTGGTATCGCGACCATGGCTTCCTGCTTCGGACCTGAAACACGGAGTGTAGGCTGTAAAATAAAGCGGTAGTTTAGATTCATCTAGAATTTCATTACTAAGATAATTTGTGACTGGGACTTCAGCCGTAGGAATCAAGTGATAATCTGTTCCCTCAAGGTGAAACACATCATCACGGAACTTTGGAAATTGCCCTGTACCAAACAAACTATTACTGTTCACAATAAATGGTGGGTTAGTTTCATTATAACCGTGCTCTTTGGTCTGTATGTCGAGCATAAAATTTATGAGAGCTCTTTCAAGTCTTGCAGCCTTACCATTTAATATAGAGAATCTTGCCCCTGCAATTTTTGCCGCACGTTCAAAATCTATAATTCCTAATTTTTCACCAATTTCAAAATGCTCTTTTGCTTTAAAAGAAAATGCTTTAGGCTCTCCCCACTTGCGAACCACTTTGTTGTCTTCCTCAGAAGTTCCAATTGGTACGTCTTTATGAATCTTGTTGGGCAAGACCTTAAGTAAATCCAATACCTTTTGATCAGCAGCTTCGGCATCAGCGTAATACTTTTTGATGTTTTCACTCATGACTTTCAAAGCTTCAAGTTGAGCAGAAGCGTCTTTGCCTTCTTTTTTAAGCTTTGCAATTTCTTGAGATTGTTTGTTTTGATCGGCTTTTTGAGTCTCCGCTTGCTGAATGAGTTTTTTTCTTTGCTGATTTAACTTCAACAACTCATCAACAACCGATGGATCACCCTTTCTGTTTTGAAGCGATGATTTGTATTCTTCCAAATAAGTAGGATTGCTTTCTAAAAGTTTAATATCGATCATGGTGCCATAGCCTTATCTTAAATTATGCTCCGGGAGCAATTAAAATGTACATTTTTAGGAGTAAACCAATAAGAATGAGAACAAAATCTAAAACGACGACTCCACCCCAGCGCCATCCCTTTGTCATTTTCAAAAACACAGCCGTTGTGAGGACGATGACAAACCAGAATAGAAGTTGTCCGTAATCGAAAATCTGCTGACCCACTAACGTCAATGTTGTTCCCAAAAATAGACCCGAAAATAGACGCAAAAAGAACAAGCCAATATTTTGCGAGTTCTTTTTGAGCGTATACTGCATATTCTCTATAAATTCACCCATACTATTCTCCACCTAAACTTCTAATTCTTGATTGCACATCGCTACGATCTTCTGCATTCGGTTTTAATTCTAAATATCTACTATAAGCTGCGAGGGCTTGGTCACTCAAACCTTGTTTTTCAAATACTGCACCCTGCTCACGGTATACTGCGGGATTTCCGCTTTCTTTTTGGATTGCAACTCTTAACATACTTGAAGCAACATCCAACTGACCTGCTAACCGATGGTTTTTTGCTAATTCCACATATAGATTCGAGTCATCGGGTCTCAACTGAACCGCGCGTCTTAATTCCGCGGCGGCTTGTGAATATTTTTCCTGAGCGGAATAAATATTGCCCAAAAGAATATAGGGATCTGCAAGCTTTGGATTTATCTTTTTTTCCATCTGAGCATATTCTTCAGCTTGCTTCGCCAAGCCCAACTGAAGAGCTGCCTCACCTGCGTAAAAATAGACTTTAGGAAAGCGCGGGTTTGTTTCTATAACTCTTTGAAAACTCTTAAGTGCTCGCGCGGTGGTTGCTGGATTTTTCAGATAAGTTTGGCCAATTTCAAACATTGGCTCCGCGCCCGACGGATCGAGGCTGGCCGCCTTGAAATAAGTCTTCAGCGCTTCGTTTAAATCATTTGAATTGACGTATGCTCTTCCTAGTAACATCTGCGCTTTCATATGATTGGGGTTTGCTTCAATCACATGTTTTAAAATCGGAATCGCCTCAGAATATCTTTCATCTTTCATCAGGACAAGTCCCAGCGCCGTTCGATAATCAACATTGTCTGGATAAGTATTGATGAGCTGAGCAAGATATTCTTTGGCTGCCCCAATTCCTCTTAACCCGAGCAGGGTTTCAGCATAAATTTCTTGCGCCCGCGAATTGTTGGCTTCTAAGGAGATCGCCTTCGCAGAATACTGATAGGCTTTTTCATACTGATTTTGCTGCATCAGTGCCTCTGACAGAATGTTTAGTGATTCAACGTCCCCATCATAGAGCTTGAGTGCGTCTTCTGCATATTTTGCTGCCGTCTTTGGACTCTGTCTTCTTAACTCAAGCTGTGCGTAAGCCCTCAGTATTTGATAGTTTAACTTCGCATCAGATCTAGCCTTTAACAGGAAGTCACCTGCCGCTTTAAAATCATACTTTTGTGAATGGTAATCTGAAAGCTTAACGTAGGATTCAACTAACTTTGGATCGGCCTTTAGGGCCTTTAACGCCCAATCAATAGCATCTTTAGTTTGATTTAGATTCCAAAGGCTTTCAGAAGCTTTGAGTGCCGCATTTGCGTTTTTTGGATTGATTTCAAATGCTGTTTTATATTCTGCTTGAGCGGCGAGGTAATTTTTGTTTCTAAAATAGCTATCACCCAAGACTACTAGCTGACTGTCCTCTGATTTAATCTGGGATAAAGCCGCCTCTCCACCGAGAGACAAAATTGTATTCCTAAGAGCTGAATTTCTAGGATCAAGCACAAATGCTTTCTGAGCATACTCCAAAGCTTTTTTGGGTTGCGAAGAAATATAATAATTTGTAAGGGCCGAATATCCTCGAACAAGCACGTCGTTTGGAAGTTTCGATTCGCTCAATCCCAATTGAATTTGATCAAGTCCTTTTTGATTTTTAAATTGAGTTAATTCGAGTATCCCCAGTTCAACTTGAGATTTTGCGTGTTTTGGATTTCTCGTAAGAATATCTTTATATATTTTTGCAGCATTAAAGTAATCCCGCATATCAGTTCTCATCTGTGCTTCCAAATAAAATGGTTTTATCCATTGTGGCCACAAGCCTTGAGTCTTCTGAACAAACGCTATAGCTGTCGATTTTTGATTTTCACGCGAGAGAACTTGTCCTTTCATTTCGTTAAGTACGGCGGCCGTTGGATA
>JAEYZS010000044.1 GCA_023427925.1 Pseudomonadota bacterium
ATATTTTACAATGACATTCATAAACGAAAAAAACAGCGTTGAAAGAAGGATGTTAAGGATTGCGTTTTCGGTTTTGAGCTTATTGAGATTGACTTTCATTTGTGTAAATTACTTTACTCCCTAGATCTCGACTTGCCAAGCTCGCCTAAATGAATAATAAATGAAAATAGATTGAAAGCTTAATGATCAACATAGAGTGGAGGTAATCATGAACTCTAGACGCGATTTTTTGAAGGTTGCACTATCTATTACTGCAATCCCTGCGGTACTCGTTTTAAGCAGAACAAGCTTTGCCCAGGAAAAGAAAAAGAAAAAAGGTGACGCTGCTGCTACAACTGAAGTTGGCTGGGCTGTACCTGGTAAAGGCGCTGCTGCAACGATCAAGTACGTTGAAGACAAATCAAAAGTCGCCGCTGCTGATAGAGTTGCCAAAGGTGGAGTTTCATTCGATAAACAAGATTGCGCAAACTGCATTCTCTTCCAAGGTGGCCTCTGCACAATCATCACTGATAACAATAAGAAAGTGAAGCCAGAAGGATGGTGCCCGACATGGACACTTAATCCAGCTGTAAAAACTTAATCTTTTCTTTAAATCGATCTTGAAGGTTTGAAATCGTTCGCAATCAAGAACCTTCAAGATCTCAGCATCCTCGATCCTCTCACTACTCATTTCAATTATAGATTTAAAATTATAAATTTAGAGTTTGATTCTATTTACAGTATTTTTTGTATTCAAAGATTTCCTTTAAGGGACTAAGATCAATCCAGTGAGAAGCAATAAAAAAACCCAAGCTCGTTAGAAGGCTTGGGTTTTATTTTTTAGTACAACTAAAGTAATTACTTAATTTCTTTATGAACAGTGTGCTTTTTTAAGAATGGATTATACTTCTTTTTCTCGAGTCTTTCCGGATGAGTTTGAGTATTCTTAGTCGTAGTATAACGAGAAGGCGGCTTTCCTTCTTTTCTTGCCTCTGTGCATTCGATAGTGATGATCTTTGTTTTACCTTTTTTAGCCATAATCGTTCCCTGCTTAAGTGTTTGTGAAGAGAGGCTAAATTAGAGATTCTCTGCCCTTAAGTCAAGAATATTGCTAAGAGCGTTAAGAGAACGCACTTTATGTTGAAAAAACGCCATTTTGAACCCATCCTTTTTATATGAAAAACATCAAGGTTATTAACTACTTATTGGTTATTTTATTGGCAACACCTCTAAAGGCAAACGTCATCGGTACTGACGCTCAAAATTTCAATAGCATCTCAAGCGGTCTTGATTTCGTAACGGTACAATCCTCCGAGACCCTCGCTCCCGGGGTTGTGAACCTTGGTTTGTTTTTTAACTACGCAAAAAACACACTTCCTTATTTCTCCTCAGGCGAAGAGAATGACTCCCTTCTTATAGCTGATATGAATATTGGTTTGGGTTTAACCAAAAACTGGGATATCGGATTAAGCCTGCCATACCTCATTGATCAATCCGTAAAAAGCACAGCTTCCGGAGGGCAATTCGTAGATTCAGGAATTACAGAGTATCGCATTAACACAAAGTATAGGCTCTTCGGAAACAACGAAGGTGGAGTAGCCCTTGTTGGAACCGTGAACATTAATCGCATCGAAAACAATCCATTTGCAGGTGTCAATGCTGGTCCAACGTACAACCTTGAAGTTGCGGCAGATACGACGATCAGTAAAGTCGCACTTGGTGCAAATATTGGTTATCGATTTAGAGATCCGGGAGAGCAGAACACATCAATACCTGAAATCTCTCCTTTTAAAAACCAATGGATCGCATCGTTGGCCGCGAGCTATTATCTCACAAGTATAAACCTCAAACTGATCGGCGAAATCTTCGGAAGTTGGCCTGCCGAAAAAAGTACACTCAATACTCATAGAGAGCTATCTTCTCTCGAATGGCTCGCTGGAATTAAGTACAATGCCTCTCAAAATCTCGCGATCCATGCTGGCGGTGGCACGGAACTTATGCAAGGGTCAGCAACTCCAGACTGGAGAGTCTATACAGGGATAAATTGGACATTCGGTCCTCTCTTTAAAAAAGAAAGAAAAATCAACCCTATTACAAAAAAAGCTGAAAGCTCTCCCATTTACAAAGTAAAACGTGATGATAACGAAGAAGTCATCTCGATAGAAGAAGACGATCTCGATGGACCGATCGCAGAAGAAGAGTCATTCTTAATTCGCGATATATTGTTTGAATTTAATTCAGATCAATTGGATCAAGTATCACTTCAAACTCTGGATAAGTTTGCCACTTATTTAAAAAGACCACCTGCACTTGAGCAACTCATCATCGAGGGTCACACTGATTCTATTGGAAGCGACAAATACAACTTGGATTTAAGCAAGCGACGTGCGATTTCCGTAGGAAAATATTTGATCGATAACCACCGCATTCCGGTTTCAAAAATTAGAGCTATCGGTTACGGTGAAGCTCAACCGATCGCCGACAATGGGAACTTCCAAGGTCGCGAACAAAACCGTCGCGTTGAGTTTAAAGTATCAAGAGCCGGAGCTTCAGAATCTCTCAGCGGAAATAACATGCAGGAGATGGATATTAAACCAGAAAAGCGCAAGGTCCGACCGATAAAGAAAAGGCCCTCTAAGAAACCAAAGCGACCTAGAACAAGATAATCAAAAAAAATTTAAACCTAGAGCCATTCTCTAGGTTTTAAATAGTCCAAAATTTTTGCCTCTGCACTTCTCGCTTTTGCTTTAAAGTCATATTCCCAACGCGCTTTAAGCGGCAACGACATCAATATCGACTCAATTCTGCCGTTGGTTTTAAGACCGAAAATAGTCCCTCTATCATATAGGAGATTAAATTCAACGTAGCGTCCTCGCCTGTACTCTTGGAATGATTTATTTAATTCTGTAAATGGAGTCTCAAGACGTTTCTCTACGATCGGCAGGTATGACTTCAAAAAGGATCTTCCACAAGCCTCAGACATATCAAAAACGGATTTCCCGTTAAGATCTGTGCCATCCAATTGATAGTCGTAAAAAATTCCACCTATTCCTCGAGTTTCCTTTCGGTGAGGTAAATAAAAGTATTCGTCACATTGCTTCTTAAATTTGGGATAAAGATCTTCACCAAAAGGCTTCAATGTATCAGCCCACACTTTGTGAAAGTGCTTGGCATCCTCTTCAAACACATAACATGGGGTTAAGTCTGCTCCTCCACCATACCAACCTGCACTTCCTCGTTGAATATATCTAAAGTTCGCATGAACTGTTGGTACAAATGGATTTTTCGGATGCAGAACTAATGAGATTCCAGTTGCATAAAAATCCAATCCATCTCCATATGGAATTTTCTCTGCAAACTCTGGCGAAAATTTACCGTAGACCTCTGAAAAGTTAACACCGCCCTTTTCTAAAAATTCACCATCCATAAAAATGCGAGTGTCGCCACCGCCCCCTTCATCTCTTTCCCATAAATCTTGCTTGAAAGGGACACCTTGGATTTTTGCTAAGGCGTTTGAAATTTCATCTTGGATACTTTTAAATAACTGCGCTTGTTGAGTTTTGAGGTTTGTTGTCATACAAATACTCTTAACTACAAAAACAAAAAAATTCAAATTTTTACTCGAACTAAAAT
>JAEYZS010000110.1 GCA_023427925.1 Pseudomonadota bacterium
ACTCAGGATAGAAAAGGGGCATTTGAAGCTGCCAAAAATGGAACACTCATTCTCGATGAGATTGGCGATTTGCCATTAGAACTTCAACCCAAACTTTTGAGGGTACTCGAGAATAAAGAAATTAAGCCCGTTGGATCAGACAGAGTGGTTCCGACAAATGTCCGCATCATCGCTTGTACTCACCAAGATCTAAAAAAGAAAATTGAAAAAGACGAATTTAGGCTCGATTTATTCTATCGCTTGAATGTTATACAGGTGAACATACCATCTCTTAGCGAGAGAATGGAAGATTTTGAAAAGCTCTTGTTTACCTTTTCTAAAGCGGTTCAAACTAGATTTACAAATAGCGCAGTCCAAGCGCTTACAAATCACAGTTGGCCTGGTAATATCCGTGAGTTAAAAAATCTGGTATATAGGGCAAAGGCTACCGTGGGCAGCTGTGAAATTACCGAAGATCATGTTCAGCAACTTATCGATACCAAGACCTACGACGTTGAAACATTTGGAACAATTCAAATTCCAAATCGCGCAAACAAAAAAATTAATGTCATTAAAGAGATCGAAAGGCAAATAATTGAGAGGCGTCTGTTGATTAACCATGGCAACCAAAGAAAAACCGCCGATGTCTTAGGGGTACCTCGAAGTACGCTTAATGATCGCGTAAGAAAATATAAGATTGATGTTGATGAGCTTTTAAGACAAAGAGGGCTAGAGATGTGGAAGGATTCGGACCATTAGGGTTTGATGAGGAGGGTCTTAAAGAAGACCTCCTTCACTCGTCCGGTCGTGAGAACAAGATTAAGCTCTCTCTTCATTCGATTTTTCCAAGAGTTTTTTCCTTCTTCGCTTTGGATCTGATCGTAATTTAAATCTTCGCAAAATCTTTGTAGGTGATCCTGAATCTGCTTTTCACGGTCCCGAATTTCAACAGCCGCAGCGTCTGT
Source organism: Pseudomonadota bacterium (assembly GCA_023427925.1). GTDB lineage: Bacteria > Bdellovibrionota > Bdellovibrionia > Bdellovibrionales > JAEYZS01 > JAEYZS01. The sequence goes on from JAEYZS010000110.1 coordinate 945, forward strand.
ATCCGTGCGCACATAGAGATCAAAGGCGACCATAGGGTTTGAAGTAGAAGCTCGTCCCGCTCTGATATTCACCACGATTTTATTTATTAAGACGAAATGTTGGGGTGCCAAAAGATCATTACTATATTTAATGATTGGTGTATCCGAGGCGTAGCTAAATTTTTTATCGGCGACGGGTTCAAGGCTTGAACCATAGGGAAGTCTCCACAGAGACTTCCAGCGAGGTGCAGTTTTGTATACTCCGTAAGTTAAAACTGCAACAACCAGCACTGTTAGAATTTTCATCCAGCCCAATAAGCCAAATTTTGTAACTCTTGATTTTGTGTTTTGAACAAAGCCGGATTTAACAGCTGAATCAATGACCTTTTTTGATCCCTCTAAAATGGCCTTGGCTTTAAGTAACCATTTGGGTGGTTCCTTTGGAGCTTCCCCCTCGGGGTTTGGCGTTCCTGGTTTTTGAGAGTCATTGTTGTTGGCCATACGTTAAGAAATTCTAAGGTGAAATTTCTTAAGAAGCAATGGCTTTAGATGTTTGGAGTCAATTATCGGCTTTGCCAACCTACTACGCGACCACTTTCAAAGTAAACCAAGCGTTCTTCGATGTGGTAGCCTTCGGGAGTCTGAATCGGCACCGAGAATCTCCATCTTTCATTTTCAAAACGCGGATTCCCCGAAACCTCCACGTAATCAGGATCGCCCCAACTATCGCGGACAGCTTCTTTGGCCATGCCAAGTGCAATATCGTTTTGTTCGATCAATGAGGCGATGTTACGAGTGTGTCGTTCAGCAGTAAATCCATAGCCACGATTTTGAATCCATCTTTCTCTTGCATCAACGTCGGACAGCTGTAGAAACTCGATTCTTTCGGCTTCGCTCAGATAAGGCCTGTATCTGACATACTGTCTTTTTTCTTCAGTCGTATTTAAAGATTGTTCGAGATTTTTTCTTTGTGATTGCGATTGGAAATCTTTTGATTCTCTCTCAGAAAGTGATTTTGAAGAGAAATCAACGGAGTTGTCCCAAGATCGAGTTGAAACGTCTCGGTGGGGAGATTCGTAGTAATCAGTATATCCACTTGCGGGTGAGCGATCGAAGTTTGTCAAAGTACAAGCGTTACTCAAAGCTGTGACCGCGGCTAGTAAACATAAATTCAAGACTTTCATAACCTACCTCCCTGTAAGTGAATGAAATTTGCTACACATCAACTCATCGGTTCAAATTGATACAAATATTAAGCAAGTTTTTCTTAATAATTTTTAAGACGTGGCGTTTTGGGAAACTGCCTAGACTTAAGGTTTATGAAGTTGTGTTTTTCTCTAGACTTAAGTCAACAGGACTAGCCCAGCAAAACAAAAAAGTCTGCTAATTACCTTAATCATTCTGTAGAGTTAATAGAAGATTATTCTAAAGCTTTGGGGTACACATCAAGAGATTCATGGTACTTTTAGTAATTTTATTTTCCGTAGAAAGTAAGGCAGTCAAGATTCAATTTCCTGAAGAAGAACTTGCTACTGAATCCGTTCTCCCTAAATTCGACAATCCTGAGCCTGTAAAAAATAGAAATATTGTCACTCAAAAGAGATTTGAAATTTCCGGAATGCTTGGATGGACACTAAACGACGTTTTCGTTGACCCGCTCACTATTGGAGGAATGGTAACCTATCACCTTACCGAGATTCACGGTTTACAGTTTTATTACGGAAAATTTTCTTCAGAAGTAAACGATTATCCAAGTCAAATTAACAACGAAACCGGAGCTTCGATTCGACCACCTACTCCAGAATCGACAATGTTACTCGCTTATCAAATCACGCCCTATTACGGTAAGCTCAGTACAACAAATCAAGGCGTGACCAATATGTCATTTTACGGAACGTTAGGCGTCGGAACATATACGATCAGTGGAGAAAATGGTTTTGCAATGAGTGCAGGGTTAGGGTCAAAAGTTTACCTTACAAAAAGATTTAACCTGCGTGTTGATTATCGTTGGTTCTTTTTTGAAGGGAAAGATCCAATTGGTGAGGCTGATAAGCCAGGAGGACCCGTGACGTACAAAGATATGGGTAGTCGGCAACAATTTAACTCGATCCTGACACTGGGCGCAGGATTTTTGTTTTAAGAGTGTAAGGATATAATATGAAAAGACATCTTTTGATTTTAACAGCTCTCATATCTGCTCAATTTTTTGTGGAAAGTGTTCGGGCTCAAGAAGAAGACTTTGATACTTCTGCTTCAGATACGGCACTAGAAGAAAGCATTTATAAGAATGAAGCGGATCTTTTGTTAGAAAACAAAGTTGAACAAGCAGAAAAGAGAAATCAGCAACCGCTTCAGGGTGCAGCACCTAAGGCTGAAGAAATTAAAAGCATTACTGACTTGGATCAGTTGACTCCATTTAATGATATTGCAGTAATTCAGAAGAGATTTTTGCCAAAGTCGGGACGTTTTGAACTTAACCCTAATTTGGGGCTTATCACAAACAATGCGTTCTTCATGACAACCTACTTTCAAACAAGACTCGCTTATTCATTTACAGAAAAGTGGGCCATAGAGGCTCAGGCCGCAATATTTATGGATTCTGAACAAAAGGTTACGAAGGATCTTGAGAGCGAAGCTGAAGTGAGTACAAAAAGCTTGCTCTTACCTGAAATGTATTACGGCGCAAGTATCCGTTGGAGTCCTATCTACGGAAAGATGGGGGCGTTTAGCGACGGCATTATTCCATTTGATATGTACTTCTCTTTGGGCGGCGGAATAATGGACACGAACCAAGAAGATTCACCATTTGCCTTACACGCGGGAACAGGTCAAATTTTTGCAATCAGCAAAGGTGTGGCATTCCGTTGGGATCTTTCCGGTTATTTTTATTCGAGTCAGGTGGCAAAAGCGGGAACGGGTGGTGGAACTAACAGCCAGTCATTTACAGATATTCAACTTAGCCTTGGGATGAGTTTTTTCTTCCCAGATGCAACGTATAGATAAAGTGGGGTCGAGAATGACAAAAAAAATATTGGCATACATCTTAGTTTTCGGCTTGAT
>JAEYZS010000212.1 GCA_023427925.1 Pseudomonadota bacterium
CTACTGATGAGTTGGTTAGTTGGTCAATTGTCTTTTGCGCTGACTTGATACGATTTAGAACTTCTGGAATACGAATTAAAGATTCTCTTACGGAACTCTGGTCCATCATGGATAAACCACTGAACAAGATTGCTTTCATTAACCCCTCACACACCCGTTAAGTCTTTGTTAGAGACTTTTTTTCTTGCTTTTATTCCCCACGAACTTTTGCAAGAGGCTTTGTGATCAAAAAATCCCCGAACTGATCTCAAAGCTTGAATACAGCTTATGCCTTAATTGTGACGAAAAATAAAAACCTATTAATTTGGGTGAAAAGATTTCGTACGAAATTGTAATTGCGCCCATAGTCAATCGCTTAAAAAGACGCCATAAATGCTTAAAATATCTCATCAATAAGAATTTCTTTGGTCTACTATAACGAGACCTAAGACTAGACTCTTTATATATATAGTATTTTGAAGCCCTAAAGTGAAAAAGTTAGTGCTTCGACGTTCTGGTTTTTGCTAAAATTTTTGCAGGAGCACTTTCTGTCTTTAAGTAAAGGGTGTTCTTAAGTTTTATTGAGTAATTTTGGGCTTACAAGTACGACATCGGGGAAACAAAAAATGGCCATCAAAAATATTTTAAGAAAAATATTTCCTTCTTTTTTTAAAGGCTCCGATGATTTTAATCCAGAAAGCACTTCAACTGGAATCTTTGATCCCAATGCAGATATTCAATCTTCTTCGTACATGGGTGCTCGCCCTATTCGACAACAGAAGGCCACGGAAAATTCTTTTGATAAGCATTGGCCACTTGCTATCATTTTATTAATTGCTCTTTTTACGGCGGACTTAACGATTCTTTTTTTTAGAGATTCATTGCTGCCTACTTCTGCTCCTCCTTCCTTTCCCACTCAAGGCCCTGCAGGTGGACTGTTCCGCTCACGTACGGAATATGGCCCTATTACTGACAGAAATATTTTTAACTCTGATGGGATTATTCCAAATCCACTTTCTGCACCTGAAGGTGAGATGTATGCTGATGACGGTCCGGCCGTAAAATCAGATCTACCGCTCAACTTAGTTGGGACTATCGTGCATGTGAATCCTGCAAAAAGTGTTGCGACTATACAATTGCGAACCACGAGTGAGGTGATTCCATACCTTCCAAATGACGAAATTGCAAATATCGCTGTGCTTGTTCGCGTGCAAAGAAGAAAGGCGATCATTCGCAACACTCAGAATTCAAGGCTTGAATATATTGAAATTCCAGAAGATGCAAAAATAAGCTTTGCGAAAACTTCTGCGCCAGTCGAAGTTTCAGACGGAGTTTTTAAGCGAGAAGGAGATACTATCTCGATCAAACGCAACGATTTAAATAATTACCTCAAGGATCTTCCGACTCTTTTGCAACAAGCGACCGCAGTTCCAAACATTGTTCCTGGAACAGGCGGAGAAGTGGATGGATTTAAAATTCTTGGAATCGAACCAGGAAGTGTTTTTAATCAAATCGGCTTAAAGGTGGGAGATGTTCTTAAAGGTGTAAACGGAGAGAAAGTAAATAGTCCTGCTAAAGCTATGGAGCTCTATAATAGCTTACGAAACGAAGGACGTATCGAACTTGAAATTGAACGTGATGGTAGACCTACAACGCAAGTGTTTAACATCAACGATTAAGATTTATAGAATATAGTACGAACGACAACCAAGGATGGTTAGAAATGATGATGAAAAGGATCTTGTTATTAGCACTGTCACTAGTGATGATCACAACTCATATACAGGCTCAGGAAGACATCTTGAATGAAAATGACTTTTTAGAACCGCCTGAAGATATTCCAATGGAAGATTTTGGAGGAGACATGATGAATACTCCTCCACCACCGCCACCGCCTACTAACTTTGCCCCTGCTCCCAGTGGCACAGTAAATCCTTCTTTCAGTGGAACTAAAAAACGTCGCGCTCCCCCATTGTCGCAAGCAACTGATGCAGACATTACAAATGAAAACTATCCAGACTTAATTGACAGCTTTGACTTCCCTAATGCTGATATTGCTGACGTAATAAAAGCCATTTCTGAATTGACTGGAAAGAATTTTATCGTGGATCCGAACGTCAGTGGTAAAATCACAATTATGGCTCCAACACAAGTGACTGTGGCTGAAGCTTATAAGGTCTTTTTAAGTGCGTTAGCAATTCGTGGATTCTCGGTTGTTCCATCTGGGAAATTCTTAAAGATTCTTCCTGTAAGAGATGCTCAACGTGATAATCTTGAAATTTTCTCAGGCGCTTACACTCCTGATACCGATCAAATGATTACAAGAATCATCCACTTGAAGTATGTCCCTGCTACGGATATGAACAAGTTCGCGACAAAACTTGTATCTAAAAATGGTAACATTGATATTTACGAACCAACAAACTCTCTTATCGTTTCTGATCAAGCTTCAAGTGTACAGAGATTGATTAAAATCGTAGAGCAACTAGATGTTGCAGGCTTTGATGAGCAAATGGCCGTGATCAAAATTAAGTTTGCAAAAGCAAAAGATATTGCAGAGCTTATTGATCAGATTATCAACAAAGGTCAGAACAGGAGATCAGGGGGAGGGAACTTCTCTTCGGGTATTCCGCGATTTAGACCTGGCGGACAACAACAGTCTTCTGGCGGAAGTGCTTTTTCGACTGTGATTTCTGACGATAGAACGAACTCGGTAATCGTTGTTGGTAACAAAGCTGGTATCGATAAAATCAGAAAGCTAGTTGCCACTCTCGACTTTAAAGATGGCGCAGGTGTTGGTGGCGCATTTGTTTATTACGTAAAGCATGGTGAAGCTAAAAAAATCGCTGATATCATCAACGGAATTGCAAAGCAACTTCAAGACGAAAAGAAAAACCAACAAGGAAATGTTAATGCAAACTTCCCTCCCCCTCCGCCAGTTTTCAACGACGGATTCGGAATGCCGATGCAACAAGGACAAGCCTCTGGAGGTGCTGGACTTTTTGGAGCAGATGTCAAAATCTCTGCTGATGAAGACACGAACTCTCTAATCATCGTGGGAAGCAGACAAGATTATCAAGCCGTCCTTGCACTCTTAAATAAAATCGACATTGCTAGAGATCAAGTCTATGTCGAAGCCATCATTATGGAACTTAACGCAAATGATAATACGAGCGTTGGATTATCTTATTACAAATTTGTGGAAGGAACTGATGGATTAGGCCGTGCTGGATTCGGTGGCGGAAACTTCGGAACGTTGACTGCTCTTGGATCAGAAGGCGCAATCCTAGGGTTTGCAAGTGGTGATCCAGTTAAAGTCAATATTGGTGGAGTTGAAAAAACTGTAAAAAGCTTGATGGGCTTCCTCAACCTACTAAAGCAAAATACAAAATCAGATATTCTCGCCACTCCTCAAATTATCGCAATGGACAACGAACAAGCTACAGTTGAAGTGGGTAGCGAAGTTCCAATCGCAGTAACAGCAGTTCCGAGCGGTAACGGTGGCGCAACGGTTCCTAACGTGGAAAGAGTGAAAGCGACGATCAAGCTTGAAATCAAACCATTCATCTCACCAAGCAGTGAAACTGTTCGTATGAACATCAAACAAAGCATTAAGCAAGTTGAGACAAATCCTGCAGATGGATCTGATCTTGCGAAAATTTCTAGAACTCTTGGGGAAAGAGCAATAGAGACCAACATTGTCATGAGAGACGGTGATACAGCGGTTCTCGGGGGCTTAATCCGTGATGAACAAACCGAAGAGGTATATAA
>JAEYZS010000241.1 GCA_023427925.1 Pseudomonadota bacterium
GCACCATTAAAGGCACTCCTTGCGAGTGCCTTTAAATTTTTGTGGCCTTTTTAACGATTTAGATGAATAACTGATTCCGTGGATAACGAAATTTACATTGAAGAACCGCTTAAATCTAAGTTGATTGCTTTTGGAATTAACCTATTCTTGATTTTTGGACTTCTATTTATACCTGCAGATTCGGAACTTCTTCCAGAGCTGCCAAATTGGTACAATCAATTGGATCTCTACTTGACCGTGGTTCTAACAATTCCGCTTCTTTGGCAATTCCGATCTCTGATCAAAAAAACTGGAATTGCGTTATCCACTCACGGGATAAAGATCAGCACAAATCCGATGCGAGATCAAAGCTTCAGCTGGAAAGAGATTACCAATATTAAGTTCATTAAAATATTCTTTCTAAAATATATTTTGATTTATATCAGAGAGCCTGAAGTTTACTTAGAAAAGCAAAATATCTTTAGAAAAATACTGATGAAAAGTGATATCCAAAAATTTGGAACTCCCGTTAAGATTCCCATTCATAACATTAGTAAGACTCCTCATGAAATCGCACAGATTATTTCCGATTATACTAAGAGGCTCTCATGAAGATCGGAGTATTTGATTCGGGCATCGGCGGAATGACAGTTCTAAAAGAACTAATTAAGGCCTTTCCTGACTCACAGTATGTTTATGTAGGCGATACGGCCAACGTTCCCTATGGTACCAAGAGCTCCGAAAAAATTCGTGAGCTCTGTAGAGAGGCCACAACTTATTTAAAGAAACGAGATTTAGATTTATTGGTGGTAGCTTGCAATACGGCCTCAAGTTTGGCCTTAAATATCTTTAAAAACGAGCTTCATCCTGTTCCTGTTTATGGAGTCGTGCAACCTGGAGTGGAAGCTATAGTCCAATCTTTTTCTAATTTGGAATACCATCAAGACCGACGGCTATTGATACTTGGAACCAAAGCCACGGTGAATAGCCAAATCTATTCAAGAGAAATTAGAAAGCATTTGCAGTTCAACGAGATTTCGGAGCAATCTTGTCCTTTAGTTGTACCTATGGTGGAAGAGGGCTGGGTCAATCATCAGGTCTTAGTAGATACAATTAGCGAATACGTAAAACCTTATGTAAGTGACCCTGTTCCGGGAGTCGCACTATTGGCCTGCACTCATTATCCGTGGGCGCAACATGTATTTGAAAGGTGCCTACCGGGTTGGACTATTGTGAATTCCGCTAAGGCAGTTGTCGACTTTATAAGACGAGAAAATTCAAAGCCCATAAACGACAAAAAAAAATTTGAGATTGAGTGGATATTCACAGATCCAAAAGCCGTAACTGAAGTCGCACTCAACGACTTCAAAGAATCTCTAGGCATCATCATCCACCTCTAGATACCAGCATGCCCCAGAAAGGGCTATTCCCAAGTGAGAGTGATTTGTTTTTTATCCATGTGATTCGGAGTTAATGTCATTACGAGCCCTAAGCCAGGCTCTACTCGCGTTGCAGTACACATTACTCCTGTAAATTGAAACCAATTAAAACCTTTACCTACTAAGCGATCCGGCGAAAACTTTACCTCTACAGGATAAGTGGCTCCCTCAGCAACTGAACGAAGCTCTACATTCCAGTTCGAAGGAAGACCTGCATTTTCGTTATTGGAGTTCAATTCAAAGTCGAAACACGTTTTTGTTAGAGTCCACGCTCTTCTGTTGTTTTCATAAATTTTTCTAGACTCTTCTGAGATTTGAGCCTCCGAATGACCTTTTTCACGCCCCTCATCCTCAGCTTGAGCAATCGCATTGAGTTTCAGATAAGGATCTACGAACAACATCACTCGTATTGCATCTCTTCTTCCCTGCACACTTCTTGTAAAGTGTCTTTTGTAACTGATCTCTCGCAAACCTTGTTTAGGCTCACCTTCAATCATCGTACGATTAACTTTACCAGAAGCTCCCGTCTGTGGAAGAGTAGACTTATCAAAGCTCCCGGTCATACAAGATGTTAACACCAATGTTGAAAGCACAAACAATATTCTCATAAGCTACTCCTTTGAATTAAATCCATTCATAGTTAAAACTAACACTAATTCTATTATCTTTTGCGGTATTTGGTGGCACCTCATGTCTCACCCAACTTTCAAAAAGAATCATATCGCCTGCTTTTGGTTTAAAGTGATAGTAATAATCGTTGGTCTTTCTTGGTGGAGAGGACATCAAGAACCCCATTTTAGTATCTTCGATCTTTAGGCTGCTTGTATCCCTGGGGGTCTTTAAGTAATAAGTCCCACTGATCACACAAAGCGGATGGATATGCAAGGGATGATATGTATTCTGGGGCATAACGTTTATCCAGCAGGTCGTCATTTGTAATTTTTTGTGTCCCAAATCATAATTTAACTCTTTTGCAAATTTTTTCACATGTTTATTCAGAGCAGTTTCCAGCTCTGCAAATGTCGGAGAAAGACGATGAAGGTTTGAGATAGAGTTGTATGAGGTATATCCGCCTTTATAATTTTCTTTCGACCAGGCAAGTCCTGCGTCATCAGTAGCAAGATAGTAATCTACTTCTTTCAACAGTTGTTTATTGAGTTTCAACGGAGAGTCGATCTTAGACTCGTATATAAGAGTAGGAAAAAGTTTTTTAACCATGACTAAATTTATCCTATTCATTGACGTTATAATCAACAATATTCATAATCTTAAACACGACACATCTTTTTTGCAGGAGAAAATATGCTCACATGGTCATCTCGCTTAATTACCCTCACGCTCACTTCATTTTTATTTTGGGGCTGCTCGACAAGCCAAAAGCCAGGGGCACCAACTTCTCAAAAAACCAAAGCCAACTGTGAAGTCACTCGCGCCGCTATTGATATTGGCTCTGGCGCCACTCGCCTCAAAGTTGCCAAAGTTGATCGTTGCAAATCAAAAGTCCTCACCGTGCATCTTGAACGAGAAGAACGAGTTGATTACAAAGAAGATCTTTTAAAGAACAAAAGCAGCTCCTTTTCTGAACACATAATGAACGAAGGTCTTGCCGTGTTAAAATCTCTTAAACTTGAGGCGGAGAAGTTTGCACCTTCTGAATACGTTTCGGTCGCGTCGGACGCATTTCGAGAATCTAAAAATGGGCAAAAGTTTATTGAGAGAATCAATGTCGAATTGTGGATCAATCCACGCATTATTTCTCAGAACGAAGAAGCTCTATTAGGTTTTTATGGATCCGCTGACAGCGTTGGCTCCTCTCCAGAAAATACTGTAATCTGGGATATCGGTGGCTCTAGTCAGCAATTGATTAAATACAATGGTCAAGATCGCTTTACTGTGTATGAAGGCAAACTCGGGGCTGTTGCTTTTAAAGACTATATTCTAAGAAGAATCAAACGTCAGGGAGGTCGCTCACCTAATCCTTTGAACTCCTATCAAATTAAGTTGGCCGTAGAACATGCCAAGCAGACAGCAGAGAAAACAGTTAAAAAAGATATCAAAGAATTCTTAAAAAACTCTTCCAACGTTAAAGTCTTGGGAATCGGAGGAGTTCACTATTACAGCTTAAGAAAGCAAATTGATCCGTCTGGAGAAAAAGACACCTATACTATAGGAGACGTCGAAAAAGTTCTCCAAGCTAATACTGGCAAAACGGATGCAGACTTGGGGAATCCGAAATACGCAGATACTGATGTATCCAATCTTGCCCTTGTGTTTGGATTTATGAAGGCTTTAAATATATACGAAGTTAAAACTGCAAAGGTAAATATGACAGACGGCCTGTTGCTTAACCACAAATATTGGGCCCCATGAATGATTTAAATGAGATTTTAGCATTTACAAAGGTTGTAGAGTTTAAGAGCTATTCAAAAGCCGCGGAACACTTAGGGGTTCCAAAATCCAACCTATCTCGCAAAGTGGCCTCCCTTGAAGATCGCTTATCCATTCGTTTATTACATCGCACGACTCGCAATCTTTCTCTCACAGAAGCGGGACAGATTTACTACGAAGAATGCAAAAAAGCTCTCTCGAAAATCGTAGACGCCGAGTCTATCGTAAGCAGTTTACAGGCTACTCCTCAAGGTCTTCTGCGAGTTAGTATGTCGGTAGAGGTCGGTTACTTTTTTGTTCGCTACCTTCTGCCTAAATTTTTAAGCCAGTATCCAAAAGTGAAAATTGAAACCATCCTCACCAACGAAAGATCAGATCTCATAAAAGAAAACATAGACATTGCATTAAGGATTGGAGTAAACGAAGATTCTTCGTACATTGCGCGTAAGTTTGGTTTTGTGCGAATTGGACTTTTCGCGACCAAAAGTTACCTCAAGAAAAAAGGTACACCACAAGAACCTTATGATTTAGAAAATCATGATTGTATTTTGTTTTCACATAAAAGCGTTTGGAACAATTGGATTCTAAAGTGCGGATCCCAAGAGATTGATGTCAATGTCAATGGCCCATATATCGCCAATAACTTTGCGGCCATTCGAGAGGCAATCATTGGAGGAATTGGAATCGGATTCTTACCAACCCTTGTTTTTAGAGAAGAATGCTCATCGCCAAAAGGCTCGAGCGATGTCGTCCACGTCTTAAGTGACTGGGAAGGACCTTGTTCAAATCTATCGCTCATCTATCCAAGCCGAAAATTCACTACACCAAAAATGAAAGCCTTTATGGATTTCATGGAAACCCAAAAAGACTTCTTCGTCTGATTACGGAAGATCAAAAACCAAGAACTCTGCATCCTCTAGAGCTTTGATTTCAAGCTTAGATATTTGACTTACACCCAAGCCATCTCCCTTAGAAAGAACTTGATCATTTACTTGGACTTTACCTTTTACGATTTGAATCCAAGCATGTCTGTTGTCGGGGATATCAAAAATCATTCCTTCACCAAGGTCATAAGCACCTCGATAAATTTTAACATCTTGATTCATACTCACAGCATCTTCAGCGCCTTCTTTGGAAGCGATCATAAAAAACTTTTCCTTTCCTATTTTCTTTTTGAAACTGACTTGGTCGTAACTCGGAGGAAGACCCTCCTTCTCGGTCATAATCCAAATCTGCAAAAGATGAACAGGCGTGCTTTCGTCGGCATTCATTTCCGAATGTCGAATTCCTGAACCCGCACTCATCCGTTGAACTTCACCTGGCTCAATTACAGAATAAGTTCCCAATGTATCTTGATGTTCAAGTGCGCCATCTGTGACATAAGTGATAATTTCCATATCTCTATGTCCATGCATTGGAAACCCTATTCCACCTGCAACCGTATCCTCATTGATAACTCTAAGGGCTCTGAAGCCCATGTGTTTGGGATCATAGTAGTCACCGAATGAGAATGAATGGTAGGTATCTAGCCAGCCATGATCAATGTGGCCACGATCTTCTGATTTTCTTAAGTAGTACATACTCACCTCGTCTGGTTTCAGATATTCAAAGATATCTGTTCTAGTCTTCTTACGTAATGGATACGCAACCACATTATCGTTCCTTTTATTCGATAGAACAATATGTCATTACAGAACTAATTGTTGTATATATAGGACAATTTAGACCATGGATTAGGGCAAAACTTAAGGGCTTTGTCTCAACTTAAGAAACTCATAAATATTTGATATAATTAAATATAATGCATAATTTCAAATATTTGTTTGATTTTTTCAAATAATTATTTGAATTGTTCAAATAAGCATTTAAAATATTTAAATTATCTTTCTAATTAAAGATCAACCCTTCTGGTTTGAAATGTTCAAAAAAGGAGTTAAGGCAATGTCAAATGACAGCACAAAAGGATGTCTAATAAAAGCAGCTCAGAAGCTATTTGCAAGGATGGGCTTTGCTGGCGCTAGCGTTAAGCAAATCGCAGATAAGGCTGGCGTTAACGTAAGCCTTGTTAGCTACTACTTTGGGGGCAAGGAAGGACTCTACCACGCCTGCCTCGAAACCCAGATGGAAGACCTAGGCAAGTTCTTTGATCAATTTATTGCAAGCTTCACCTCTTTTGAAGAGTACAAGGTTAAGCTAAAGCTCTTTGCTGAAACTGTGGTCACCAAAGGTCTCGAGCATGATGAGGTTTCTTGCATCATACGACGCGATATTGAAATGGACCCATTAGATCCTCATGTATTTGAAGTTTTCAAAAAAACAATTGTTCCTATGTTTGAAAGACTTATTATCTTTATCTCAAAAGGCCAGAAGGCAGGATATTTAAGAAACGATATCTCCGCCAACCACCTTTGCGTTCTGTTTATGGGAGCTCTTCAGCACACCATTAGAACAGACCATTTGAGAAAGAAGTTATTTGGCGTGAGTCTCCAAGACCAAAAAGAAAGGGAAGCCTTTATTAGTGCGGCAATTGAAATGTTTTTTAATGGCTCAGAAAATCGTGTTCAAAAGACTGATATGAGCAAAGCAAAAGAGGGAACAGTATGAGAAAGCTCATCATAATACAACTCATGATCGTCGCCGGCTTTTCACCTGCGAGTTATGCACAAACTAAAATCAATATGGACACCTACCTTGAACAGGTAAAGCAAAGTAACCCTGCTTACAAGGCCTCTGCTCAAGCAAGTGAAGGTGCAAAGCTGAGAGCACAAGAAGGTTCTCTGATCACTTTGCCTCAAATTGAAATCGATGCTTCCAAAACAGTCGACGAAAGTCAGCCTACAAGCTCAAACATGGGTGATAAAAATACTTACGAGAGATATTCGGTAAGCTTACTTCAAAATACCACTTTTGGTTTGGCTGGTAAACTTTCTTACGGACACAACTACACTCTCACTGAAAACGGAAATGCGATGCTCAATTCCGACTACTGGTATGGGTATCATCGAGCTTCACCTTCAGTTGAACTTTCTCAATCACTTTGGAAAAACTTTTTTGGCAGCGAAGTTCGAGCCCAGAAAGATGCATTGACTTCAGCTGGTGAGGCAGTTCAATACGCCGAAAGAGCGAAAAATTTAGGAGTTATTATTGAAGCTCAAAACACATACTACAGGCTGTACTATGCGCAAAAAACAACTCGTGCTGTAAAAGAAAGTTTAGATGCTGCTCAGAAACTTAAAAATTGGGCTCAAAAAAGAATGAATCAGTCTCTTGGAGAAAAGAGTGATTATTTTCAGACAAAAGCAAGCCTTGAGAGCAGAGAACTTGAGTACCTCCAAGCTCAAATTGACGAGAGAGTTGCTGCACGAGCATATAATTCATTAAGAGGAATCAATTCCGATAACGTTACCGAAACCCTAGACGCTCCCGTTTCACCTCCATTCAATAAATTATCTTTCTCAGAAAAAATATGGAGAGACGATGTCAGAGCTGCGAGCAAACAAGCAATTGCTGCAAAAGCACAAAGCCTACTCAGTAAGGAGCGCAACCGTCCGACCCTTGAGCTCTATGGAAAG
>JAEYZS010000271.1 GCA_023427925.1 Pseudomonadota bacterium
CTTAAGGAACCTTTCAAGACTGGAAAATTAATCTTCCTTAGTTCCGCTAAAACCCTAGAAAGATTTTCGCTATTCAACAAACATTCGTCGATGTCGAGAATGTCTCTTGAATCTTTTTTGTAGAAACCTATTTTTTGATTTTCGATTTTCTCAAGATCAGAATCATCGCAAGATTGAGAAATTCTATCACGATAGACTGTGACATCCATTCGATCTCTAAACTTGGATTCGAATGGTCGTAAGAATTCAATAACTGGTTCTTGATTAAAATCCTTCACCCACAATTCGCTAAAATGCTTTAACTTAAAGTTAACCTGATCTGCCTTGGACAAATGTGCAATCTGACAGCCTGAGCACTGAGTTATATACTTACAGTCAAAAGGTTTATCTGAATTCATTTGGAACTTTTATCATCTCTAGCTATCATTTAGCTATCACTTTGAATAAATAATATACTTAGAAAGTGAGGCTTTATGAAAATTCCAGCTAAAAAAGAATACCGTCAAACTTCTCTTATGGATGCGTCTCAATATCAAAAGCTCTACGCTCAATCCATTGATAATAATGACCAGTTTTGGAAAGAAATTGCAAGTCGCGTTGAGTGGTATAAGCCGTTTAAAAAAACCTCAGAGTGGAGTTATTCAGGAGATGTATCCATTAAATGGTTTTTAGATGGAAAGCTTAATGCATCTTATAACTGCATCGATCGCCATTTAACTGTAAAAACTAAAGATGGTTATAAAAAGGATCAAGTGGCTATTATCTGGGAGCCGGATAGTCCTCAAGAACACGAAAGAAAAATTACTTACCAAGAACTGCATGACGAAGTCTCAAAACTCGCTAACGGATTAAAGGAGTTGGGTGTAAAAAAAGGCGATAGAGTAACCATCTACATGCCTATGGTTCCCGAATCAGCATATGCGATGTTAGCATGCGCTCGAATCGGCGCTATACACTCCGTCGTGTTTGGAGGATTTTCACCTGACTCTATTGCAGGTAGAATCAATGACTCTAATAGTGAAGTTATTATTACTGCCGATGAAGGTCTTCGTGGAGGAAAGAAAACCCCATTAAAATCCAATGTCGACGAAGCTATCAAAAAGTGTCCTGTTGTAAAAAAAGTTGTAGTGTTAAAGAGAACTGGTGGAAATATTGCGTGGGATGATACAAAAGATATTTGGTACCACGATTTGGTTTCTTATCAAAAACCTTACTGTCCTCCAGAAGAAATGGATTCTGAAGATCCACTTTTTCTACTCTATACCTCGGGCTCAACGGGCAAACCAAAAGGTGTTCTTCACACAACAGGTGGTTATTTAGTCTATACTGCTTTTACACATCAAATGGTTTTTGATTATCAGGCCGGAGATATTTATTGGTGTACAGCCGATGTTGGTTGGATCACAGGTCACTCCTATATTGTTTATGGGCCACTCGCTAATGGTGCGACTACGTTGATGTTTGAAGGAGTTCCAAATTTTCCAGATTACTCTCGTCATTGGCAAATTATCGATAAATACAAAGTAAATACTTACTACACGGCGCCTACAGCTATTCGAGCGATGATGGCCCAGGGTGAATCCTATGTAAAGGCAGCTTCAAGAAATTCATTAAGGTTGTTAGGATCTGTAGGAGAACCCATCAACCCTGAAGCATGGCTCTGGTATTATAAAACTGTAGGAGAAGAAAGGTGCCCTGTCGTAGATACTTGGTGGCAGACAGAAACCGGTGGCATATTGATATCTGCACTGCCTGCTGCTACAGATTTAAAACCTGGCTCTGCATCCTTCCCACTCTTTGGAATACATCCGATCCTTGTCGACAATGAGGGTAAAGAAATCCATGGGGCCGGCGAAGGAATTCTATGCCTAAAAAATTCCTGGCCAGGACAGATGCGAAGTCTTTGGGGGGATCATAAGAGATTTGTTGAGACATACTTTTCCACCTTTAAAGGACTGTACTTTACGGGAGATGCTTGTCGACGTGATGAAGATGGATACTACTGGATTTCCGGTCGTGTAGACGACGTCATTAATGTCTCAGGTCATCGGATGGGCACAGCGGAAGTAGAAAGTGCATTAGTATCCCATCAAAAAGTTTCAGAGGCTGCCGTTGTGGGATTTCCTCACGAAATTAAAGGCCAAGGCATATATGCATACGTCACCTTGAATAATGGGGAATCCATGACGGAAGAACTTGCAAAAGAACTTTCTCAATGGGTGAGAAAAGAAATTGGGCCTATAGCAACACCCGATTGGATTCAATGGGCTCCTGGGCTTCCCAAAACACGATCAGGTAAAATAATGCGAAGAATTTTAAGGAAGATAGCGGCAAATGATTTAGACAACATGGGAGATACATCGACTCTTGCTGATCCAACAGTTGTTGATCAGCTCATCGAAAGTCGAAAAAAATAAATAGCGTTTTAGAATTCGTATATCATTTGAATATTACAACGAGCATACTTCTTTTTGTATTCTTCGCTCATAGGAATTTCTTTAAAACCTAATTTTTTGTAAAGATGGATGGCCGGACCTAATTTCTTGTGAGTGACAAGCTCGATATATTTAACTCCAGCCCTTTGTGCCTTTTCAATACTTGCTATCAGTAACTTTTTTCCAATGCCCAGTCCTTGATACTTGTCTGTTACTGCCATTTTTGCCAATTCGAAGGATTCATGTTTTTTGAATAAAGCGCAAGTTCCCACGACTTCATTATCTTTGAGCGCAAAAAATATATATCCACCCTTATCGATGATGTCTCTTTTCGGATCACTAAAAATTTCTTCGTCGACAGGTTCAACGGAAAAATATTTTTCTAACCACTCTTTGTTCAGTTTTTCAAAGTGGCTCTTTAGTTCTTCATTGAATGGAATGATCTCGACTGTATTCATTTAGGGGTCTCTTCTGCGAACTGACCAGTCTTAATGGTGTTCACCCATTTTTTGTAATTGTTGTAAATCACTTCGACTTCGGCAGGTTCCTGCACAGGTCCCACATGGACAGTCAGTACGCCTGGCTTTGCGAAACCCTGTCCTCTAGGCCACAAAGCATAATTGTTTTCTATATATAAAAACAGTATTGGTGTATTAGTTTTCGTAGAGAACATACTTATACCGCGTTTAAAAGGGTGGATGAGACCATCTTTTGTTCTCGTGCCCTCTGGAAACATGACTAGCCAACAACGTTGGAGTTTTTCTAAAAGTGTGAGACAGATTTTTACAGCTTCGCCGTTTCTGCTTTTACGATCAACAGGGATTGCACCAATGCAATGCTTAGAGAAATATGTCATCCAAAAATTCGCAAAGAAATAATCTTTTGCTGCAGCAATATAGAAATTTAACCAATAACGAAATGGGATTGCAGCCGCAATCGCAACAGCATCAAGATGGCTACCGTGATTTGAAATTATTAAGAGCCTAGGATAGTTCTTATAAAGAGAGTGGAAGTCGCCCTTTACCTTTAAAAATATATAGAATCTGAAAAACACATATTTTAAAAAATTAGACCAAATGTTTCGGACAACTAAACTGAAAATATCAAAGTGACGTGTAATTAATGGAAGGTGACGAAGATAGATAGGTAGCTGGGTCCATTGTTCGTTTTCATAATTCCACTCTTTCATCGTCTTCATTTTCTTGCGTTTCCTTTGCCTTGTAGCTTCGTGTTCACGAACTCATTAAGCCGGTTTAAAAATAGCGGAGGAGATAGAAGTATATTGGCGCTACAAATATTAATCTATCCATCCGATCTAAAACACCACCTCGTCCAAGAATAAATATACCATAATCTTTTACCCCTAAATCTCTACGAATGACGGCTAAAATAATATCGCCGGTACTCCCTACTAAGGCTGCTGTAAGACCATAAATCCACCAGTTGAGCTGATGGGCTTCAGGCAATAAAATTCGCAATCCATAAGCAGCGCCAATAGTCGCAGCAAAAGATATAATCACGCCTTCTAAAGTTCTATTGGGAGTTATTTGGTCTACCAACTTTTTCTTACCAAAAAGTCTACTGACGGCAAGCGCGACGTTGTCGCATAGTTCTGTAAGCAAGATAATATATATAAGGTAAAAGGCGCCTGAGGGGATCTTTACAATCCACGCAGTATGCAAAAAAGCCCAGCCTACAAAAATCATACATAACAAACTGAGTGCAATATATTGAAGCATGTTTTTAGCTTCGTTGAGTGCAATAGGAATAAGAGAAATAATTCCTAGGAAAATCATAGGCATTAGTGCATAAATTAAACTGTAATCATAATAGATTGAAAAGGCCATCGCTATAATAGCTGCGTAGGTGGTCCAAATGAATATGCTTCTGTGATACATTCCAGTAAGCATAAAAAATTCTTTCGCACAAAAGAGGCTTATTAATGTGATCCCTATTAATGGCCATGGATCGCCGGCTGCTAGCATGAGGAAAAGTACAGGAGCAAAGAATAACCAGCTCTGAAGTGACGCCCAAGCCGCTGCAAGGTGAGTGTTTTTTTTACGTAAGGGGAATAAAATAATTCCGATAATACCTAAGAAAACCAAAAGTATGATCGTCATTTTTTCGAATAGAGGATTGCTCCACTGACTTTCCATTCGGTGTGTCCTTTGTTCATTAGTCTAATGAATAGCATTTAGATAGTTTGTCTTGCCATTTCGAATTACTATAAATCTTTTGTATCGATATTGTAATCTTTTATTTTTTTATACAATCCTGATCTTGAGATATTTAGTATCTGAGCGGTTTTATCAATGTCTTTTTCTTTGATTAAACATTGCTCTATCAGAAATTTTTCGTAATTTTCGACAAGCTTATTGAGGCCAACGGAAAGATCCAGTGTCTCTTTTGTCGCGGGAGCTGCAATCGATGTATTTGATGATAGAAACGGCGCTATATCTTCGGAGCGAATAAAAGGTAATGGCGATGAAAGACAAGTCTGTTCAATAATTCTTTTGAGCTCTCGAATATTTCCTGGCCAGGGGTGTGTTTGAAGAAGTTTAAATGCGTCATCTAAAAATGCCTTGTTATATCTAGGCTTCTGCTGTTCTAAAAGAAATTTGGCTAGTTCAGGTATGTCTTCCGCTCTATCACGAAGAGGTGGAAGTAATATTTTTTTTCCGCTAATTCTCCAAAGGAGATCCTCTCTAAATTTTTCTTCTTTAACGAGTTTTTCGAGATTTTGGTTTGTTGCAATAATGACTCGAACACTTATTTTTGATGATTCTTTTGAGCCAACTCGACGGATTTCACTGCTCTCTAAAAATCTCAAAAGCTTAACTTGGCTCGTAAGCGACAATGCTTCGATTTCATCTAAAAAAAGATCTCCGCCATGGGCAGCTTCTGCGAGTCCCATTTTGTTTTGCTCAGCACCTGTAAATGCTCCTTTAACATGACCAAATAATTCAGATTCAAATAATGTATCTGGAATCGAGGCAATGTTAACAGCGACAAACGGACGATTCGGGTCTTGCTCGACAATCATTTGAACTGTGATTTCTTTGCCCGTTCCGGATTCTCCCTCAATTAAAATCGGGCCAGGTTCTCCGCGCAATTGTGCGACTTGCCTTTTTATATTTTCAGCAGATGGACTATTTCCTAACCAGTAATTTTTCTTAGATTGTCGGAAGCTTGCCTGATGGAGCAGTTGCAAGGCTTCAATTTTATCAAGTACGACTTTGATCTCTTCTTTGCTAAAAGGTTTTGCAAGAAAACGCGTAGCTCCAACTTTTAGACATTGCTCCATAAGCTTACGGTTGAGATCCCCTGAGATAGCTACAATCTCAAGATGAGGATTTTTCTCTGCAAGCTTTTTGATGACGTCAAGACCTTCTGGAGCATGGCCGTGGCCAGTGAGGTGCATGTCAACGAAAGCGGCTTGAAAAGTTTCTTGAGGAATGTGTTCAACAGATTGGCACGTTGTAAGGTTCCATGTATCAGGTAGGATCATTTCAAGAGATTCTGAAATTAATGGATCATCATCAACCAAGAGAACTTTCCAGGTTTTGCTCATTTAAACTCTCCGTAATAAAATAGGTAGATACTAAAATATTGTATTGAAAAAGGTCCAGAAGACCAAGAAAATAAAGAAGATCGACTTGGGAATGTATATCTTTGGCGCAAGTCTAAAGGCGAGAGTTTGATTAAACAAACGGAGTTAAAATGAAGAAAATCCTTTTATTGGAAAATATTCACCCAGTTGCAACGGATAGATTAAAGGATGCTGGCTTTCATATTGTTAATGAAAGTGCGTCGATGAATGAAGCCGACCTTTTAAAAGTCATTGGGAACTTCGATGCTCTTGGAATTCGCTCAAAAACGAATTTAAGCGCAAATTTTTTTGATAAAGCTCCAAACCTTCTGACTGTCGGAGCATTTTGTATTGGGACAAACCAGGTTGATCTTGTGAAATCAAACCAACTCGGGGTTCCTGTTTTTAATGCTCCCTATAGCAATACTCGTAGTGTTGCAGAGATGGTTATTGCACAAATGATATCCTTAGCCCGTAATCTCGGAGATCGGAATATGCAAGCTCATCAAGGGAAATGGAACAAGAGCGCACAAGGTTGCTATGAAGTAAGAGGAAAAGTGCTAGGGATAGTTGGATACGGACACATTGGAAGTCAGCTGAGTGTGTTGGCAGAGTCTCTTGGGCTACATGTAATTTATTATGACGTTGTAAAAAAACTTCCGCTTGGAAACTCTCGTGCTGCGGATAGTTTAGATGAGCTTTTAAAATATTCAGATTTTGTAAGTTTACATGTTCCTGAAACTCCGCAAACTAAAAATATGATTTCAGAAAAGCAATTAAACCAGATGAAAAAGGGGGCTTTTCTAATCAACGCTAGTCGTGGAACGGTTATTGATATTCCTGCTCTGGTCAGCTCTCTCAAATCTAGTCATCTCGGAGGCGTGGCAGTAGATGTCTTTCCTAACGAACCTCAAAGTAATTCGGAAACATTTAAAAGCCCACTGAGAGGGATTTCAAATGTAATTTTGTCTCCGCATATTGGTGGAAGCACGGAAGAGGCACAAGAAGCTATTGGGCTAGAAGTTGCTGAAAGCTTTATTAAGTTTTTGAGAAATGGCAGTACTCGCGGCGCAGTTAATTTTCCAAACGTCGACTTACCTACTCATGAAAATTCAGTGCGACTCTTAAATGTGCATAAAAATGTTCCTGGAGTTCTGAAGGACATTAACGAGATTGTTGCAAAATCAGGAGCGAATATTTCTGCACAATACCTCTCAACGGATTCAGAGATAGGATATCTTGTTATGGATCTTGAAAGCGTTAATGCACAGCAAACAGCAGATGAAATCTCGAAACTAAAAACCAATATTAAAACACGCCTTATATAAGTAAAGATCGGGTCAATTCCTATATATTGGCGTGAAATTTGTATTTATAATATATAAGTACTGGATTTTATTAAAATTTGCATCCAAGTGTGATATAGAGGTTTTAGTGATTGTTAATCAGTTTTTACTATCAAAAATTGTCATTTTGGTGCTGTCTTTGACAGTTGGCCAATCGGCCTTTGCGGTCAGACTTTCGGAAGCCTCATTAGAAGAAAAATCCTTCAAATGGCTTCCTAGTTGGATTTTAAGGCGCCCAGAAGTCCGGTTGCTAAACGAAAATAGTAGGCTAATAATTTCTGGTACAAATATCTCAAAAAAACATAAAGTAGCAAAAGATCTTGAAGGCTGGAAGGGCGTTCAAGTTCAAAACTTCGACTCATTGAATTGGGAACGAGATATAGATTTAACTCCGCTTATCGGAGACCTTGCTCAGACTCTTAGAATCGGATCGATTTATCCTTCTAACGGTCCTAATTGCCACGGAGCAAGTCTTTATTTAAATGGATTTTTAGAAGGAATTTCGTTTGTCAGCAGAGAAGAGTTTGTATTTTATTTAAATAACTTCTGTATGAAGGTCCCATCCTCGAGTCAGGCCAATATTGGGACTTTAAATGAAGGTGCTTTTGTCAGTGCTCACAGTTTTTCTTTAATCAGTCCAAGTACTATTTTTGAAAAAAAATCCGTTTCTCGCTATGACCCATTTAGATTTAGATTGATAAAAAATTTTGGTAAAACTGAATTTTTTAGCTGTCAACCACGTGGCGATCTCTGCCCAACTCAGTAT
>JAEYZS010000021.1 GCA_023427925.1 Pseudomonadota bacterium
ATTCTTGTATCCGTAAAGTATTCTTTTTTGGAAAAGCTTGCAGGAAAGCAAGATGGAGAATATTGTAAAACCACGCGTGACCAATATTGAGATACTCAATCAAACTGAAGATCGAATTCCCAGAAAATTCGTAAAAGAATGGGTGGGACAGGTTTATAAAAATCTCAAAAAACAAAAAATCTTAATCAAAGAAAAAGACCTCATTGTTGTTTTTGTCTCAACTTCAAAAATGAAAAATCTCAATTCGCAATTCCGAGGGAAAAATAAACCCACCGACATTCTAAGCTTTGAACCCATAGAAGATGGAGTTTTGGGAGAACTGGTGTTATGCCTTCCAGTGTTAAAAAAACAAGCTAAAGCCCACAAGCTCACTTTGAACGAAGAAATAGGATATATGTTGATTCACGGCATTTTGCATTTGCTGGGTTATGACCACGAGACAAATGAGCGTGAGGCAAAGCTCATGTTTGATATCCAAGATAAGCTATTTGATAAGCTTTTAATAAAATAGCGGCCTGTCGCTTTGCACACTTCCCTTAATCTTTTCTTTAGACTCTAGAATTGAATTCCAGTAAGGTTTAACTATTACCTAACGGAGAAACAAGTGGCATTTGATTCGCACGAAATAAAGAAGCAACTCACTGATTTGGAAGAGAAGAATAAAGACCTTTGGAGGTATCTTTGAAATAGAGACCAAGCAAAAGCGTCTCCAAGAACTCGAAGCCAAGTCACAGGATCCATCTGTTTGGGAAAAACCATCTGAACTGCAAAAAATCAACAAAGAAAAAAGCATTCTCACTAAAACTGTAGATGATTGGAAATCTCTCAATCAAAGAACTCAGGATGCATTGGTTCTGCTCGAAATGGCAGTAGAAGCCGGTGATGATTCCACTTACGAAGAAGTTAAAAACGAAGTTCAAAGCATCATTCCAATTTCAAAAGAAATGGAAATCAAAACCATGCTTAAAGAACCTGTGGATGCTAACTCCGCCTTTCTTTCGATCAATTCGGGGGCGGGAGGTACTGAAGCATGTGACTGGGCTTCTATGCTAATGCGTATGTATATTATGTATGCAGACAAGCAAGGTTTTAAGACTGATATTCTAGAGCAAACGGATGGAGATGGTGCAGGGATTAAGTCTGTCACTTTGCACATTGAAGGCCCTTACGCATATGGTTTTTTAAAAGCTGAGGCGGGAGTGCATCGATTGGTGAGGATCAGTCCCTTTGATTCCAATGCCAGACGGCATACTAGCTTTGCGGCAGTATTTGCTTGGCCAGAGGTTGATGATGAAATTGAGATTGAAATTAAGACGGAAGATCTCAAGGTGGAAACGTATCGAGCAGGTGGGGCCGGAGGTCAGCACGTCAACAAAACTGACTCCGCCGTGAGATTGACTCACATTCCGACAGGCACAGTAGTTCAGTGTCAAAACCAACGAAGCCAAATTCAGAACCGTGAAAAAGCAATGAAAATGTTAAAGGCAGCTCTTTATGAATTGGAAATGCAAAAACGAGAAGAAGAAAAAGACAAACTCCATTCCACTAAAAAGGCCAACGAATGGGGAAGTCAAATTCGATCCTACGTCATGCATCCCTATCAGCTGGCAAAAGATCATCGTACTGGCCATGAAACAAGTCAAGTTGGCGATGTGATGGACGGAGATATTCAGCCATTTATCGAAGAGCAATTAAAAGCCATCGTGATGCAAAAGATATCAGTGAGCGCAAAGGAATAGATGAAACTAAAACTCAAAATCATTCTCAGATATTTGAAAGCTCAGAATAAGACTTTGAAGATGACAGTATATCTTTCGAGTCTGGGAGTCATTTTAGGGGTGAGTTGTTTGGTACTGACAATGTCCATCGTAAGTGGAGTTCAAAAGCTCATTCAGGATTCTATTACGGACTTAACAGGCCATATGCTAGTGACATATCGTGGTCAAAAGTTTGATCACGTTGAGCTCGATGAAAAATTAAAAAAAATAACTCCTGAGTATCAGAAACTTACACCCTTTATTAGCCCTCAAGGCATAATTGTTAACAAGGGCGAAATTTTAGGAATAATGATACACGGGATTCAAGAGGCCACAGCCCTCGATATCATTCATCCTGACAAGAGAGTCATCGCTGGAAAATTTGAAATTGGCAAAAAGAACGATATTTACCAAGCCACCGTGGGGAAAGAAATTGCCAAAAAATTAAAAATTAAAGTAGGAGATACCTTTCAGGTTGTGGTCCCAAAGCCAACAGCTGAGAAAGTGCAAAGTTTTAACCCGACAGTTCAAAAATTTGTTCTCTCAGGGATATTGGATTTTGGAAAATACGACTACAATGAAAAGATCATTCTCACGTCCGATGAAGCAGTTCAAAATCTTTTAAAAATTGGCAATCAGTATATTGGAGCGTATTTAAAATTTAAGGACGTAAACAAAGTACCTAAGCTTTCTAAGAAAGTTTCAGAGGAATTGGGGCCTGATTATCGTGTTCGTGATTGGAGAGAGTTAAATTACAATTTCTTTTCCGCTGTGGAGCTTGAAAAGATAGTGATCTTCATTGTGGTTTTATTTATTGTGATTGTCGCAAGCTTTAATGTCAGCAGCTCTGTTTTTGTAAATGTACTGCGGAAATTTTCGGATATTTCTATACTAAAAACATTAGGCGCAACCAAAAGCTTTCTTGTTCAGATATTTGTATTGCAAGGGTTGATTATGGGACTCTTAAGCTCGTTAGTTGGCATAGGATTGGGTATTGGCCTTGCGTTGTTTGTGAGGCATACAAATCTTCTCGATGTGCCAGGTGATGTCTATAAATTTGATCACCTGCCAATTGATATTCGATTTGGAGATATAGGGGCTATTTTTATAGTGACAGTCATTATATGTTTTGTATCTTCAATCTTGCCTGCATTAAAAGGGGCTAAGCTTAAGCCTATCGAAGGATTAAAATATGAGTAGTCCATTCATCAGACCGCCATCGCTTCATCAGCCTACGAGCAGTGTTCTTCCTATTTTAGAAGCAAGACAGATTCGAAAGACCTTTAAACAGGGTGATAAGAGTCTTGAAGTATTAAAAGGTGTGGATTTTAAAATTTTTAAAGGCGAAGCAGTATGTATTATGGGTTCTTCTGGGGCCGGTAAAAGTACCCTCCTTCAGATTCTAGGGACGTTGGATCGACCAACTTCTGGCAGCTTATTTTTTGATGGAAAGTCTCTTTTGGACAAGTCTGATGATGAGCTGAGCACCTTTAGAAATAAAAGTTTGGGGTTTGTTTTTCAGTTTCACCACCTTATGAATGAGTTTACGGCCCTTGAAAATGTTATGATGCCGTGTCAAATTCACGGACTCTCACAAAAGGAAAGTGAAAATCTTGCTAAAAAATTACTCACATTCTTAGGTTTAAGTGCGCGTATGAATCATTATCCGCATGAGATGAGTGGCGGAGAGCAGCAAAGAGTGGCAACGGCGAGAGCTCTCGTAATGAGCCCTGCTTTATTGTTAGCAGACGAGCCTACTGGTAACTTAGACTCTGTTAATGGCCTTAAAATTCAGGAACTATTTTTTGAACTCAAAGAAAAGCTTGGCCTCACGCTTATTGTCGTGAGCCATGATCGAGATTTTGCTCGGCGTTTTCCTAAAATTATGCAGTTAAAAGACGGTCAATGGGTATGTTAGGCCGCGCAAAAACAGGAGTGTTTTGCACGCTGTTCATAGTTGACATATATAGATAATCAAGGGACGCTAACGCTTTGAATTATAAGGGCAAAATTAAAATAAGATGGAATTAAAACCAAAGAAATTTTCTAACATTGTTTTCAGCGTGGTTTGTGTCACCTGTCTGCTCATACCAATTGATTTTGCTGCTGCTCAAGCTCCAAAAAAATCTAACGCTAGAAAAACAGCCCCGAAAAAAAGTGTGTCCACGGGTCGAAACATTTCAGAAATCGTAATTAAAGGAAACAAAAAGATAGAAACGGCTGCAATTGAAGGGCGTTTAAAGTCCAAGGTTGGCAACTCTTTTTCTTCGGAATTAGTTCGTGAGGATATCGCGTCTATTTTTAAATTGGGTTACTTCTATGACGTTCAAGTGGAACGTCAAGCTGTCTCTGGCGGAATACGTCTCATATATAAAATCGTAGAAAAACCTTCGGTTGTTGAAATTGTTTTTCGCGGTAATGATGAGCTTGATGAGTCGGATCTAAAAGAAACCGTAGAGCTGAAACCCTATCAAATCTTAGATATTTCAACTATTCAAAAAGCTCAGGAAAAACTCGAAAAGTTGTATGAAGATAAAGGCTTCTTCTTAGCAAAAATTTCTTATAAATTTGAACAAATCGGAAAAGATCAAGATCGAGTGAGACTCGTTTTTGAAATTGAAGAAAATGATAAAGTAAAAGTTAAAAGAATTAACTTTATTGGAAACAGAAATATTTCTGACGACGAACTTAAATCCATGATTCAGACGAAGGAGCAAGGGCTCTTAAGCTTCATGACGAATTCCGGGGCATATAAGCAAGAAATCTTTGATCGTGATCAACAGATCTTAAGCTATTTGTATTTCAATAAGGGTTACGTACAAGTTAAAATTTCAAGACCACAAGTGACGGTGAGTCCTGATAAAAAAGGTATTTATGTCGCCATTCGTATTGAAGAAGGCGAACAGTTTGATGTAGGCGATGTGGAGTTCCAAGGAGATTTGCTTTTTACAAGTATTGAGCTTTCAGACACTATCAAGATTGATGAAGAGACAACATTTGTAGCGCAAACTCTCCAAGAAGACGTCAATAAGCTTCAAGCGAAGTACGGTGACCTTGGATATGCATATGCCAATATTATCCCATTGACTTCGGTAAGAGAAAAAGACCGCAAGGTGGATATTGTTTTCCGATTTGAAAAAGGAAATAAAGTTTACTTTGGAAATTTCAATGTCGTTGGAAACACAAGGACTCGTGACAAAGTTGTTCGCCGTGAGTTGGAAGTCCTAGAGGGCGAACTATACAACGAAACCAAAAAAAGGGAATCGTTAGCAAATATTCGTCGTCTAGGTTTCTTTGATGAAATTTCTTTAAACCCGAAAACTCCTGAGAATAACCGCGACATCATGGATGTTGAGAGCAGTGTGACGGAGA
>JAEYZS010000122.1 GCA_023427925.1 Pseudomonadota bacterium
CAACAGAAGTGGGGTTATTCTTTAGATTTCAGCTGGGGGGCAAATGAAATCATTCTTAATATTAGCTTTTATATTCTTATTTTCAATTCCGAGCTTTTCATATCCGTTGATTCCCAATCCTGAATGGGCAAAAGGATCACTGTGCGATCGCCAAGACAGTGATTACGAAAAGGATCGCTACTCTCAAAAAATTCCTTATTGTCGAAGAAACGTGGAAACTTCTCTAAAACATAAACTCTACGATCTCTATCAGATCCCAGAAAACTGCCGGAAGCGTTACACCATTGATCACATTATCCCGCTTTCTGTTGGAGGCGACAATACTCCGCAGAATCTCTGGCCGGAGCATGTCCACGTAAAAGCAACTCGAATGCGTTTTGAAGAAGAAATTTTCCATGAAGTACGTGACGGAAATCTAAGTCAGAAAGAGGCCGTCGAAATCATCATAAAAGAAAAATTTACTCCGAAGAGGCCAAGTCATAAAATCACACCATGTGATTAATTAAAGCAGGACTGTACACACTCTTGAGATTTTAATGTTAGTGCAGGAACACGACATTCCGGAGTGTTCTTGTGCCTTACAATCTTTACCGCGCTGTAATTGATTATGGGATCCGTCTGATTAAAATGTGCAAGACAGTTTTGTTTTGCATAATATTCCAGTCCGGTTCGTATTGTTGAGCTTTCTTTTAAATAACTTTGTGGCGTATTGCGACTGATACCAATAGCACCTTTGGTCGGGCTTGATTGAGCAATGATAAAATCAAAGTCTTTATAAGTAAGGCTGTCACACTGACTCTTGTTTGTGAATTTCTTAAATCCAAATGGATCTCCGCCTACTTCGTCGATGATAATAATATGACCAGAGATAGCCACGATATCACCTGCCATGAGCGTTCCGTTGTTATAACCAAACTTTGCATGCTCAATGCAATCCATACCATTTGCACTTGGGTTCATGTAGGCCTTTGATGGAATACCATGGACTAACGACGCTTTCATCTCTGTCTTTGCAGAAAGCTTTGCACCACCACTTGCCAAAGCTGTGAACACAAAGCCGGAACAATCTATTCCTAAAACGTTCGTACCACTTCCGGCATTCTTAAAAAGATCTAGAAGTTTTGGTTGCGACGAAGTTGTATGAGGCTTACCACCAAAATCATAAATTAGAGGCGACTGCGAAACTTTCACACACGATTCTCCGTACTGCACTCCCTTGATGTAGTAGTGGCTATTGACGACATCTGTGAGACTCGCAATTTCTCTTTTTTTCCCCGCTCCGCTGCTATGAGTGCCAGTGACTTTTACTCCTTTGAGACCTGGAGTAGATTCATTCATTGGCGCCTTTGTAAGCGCAGAACAGGATTGGTAAGCAACTGATACTGTAAACGCACTTCCAAAACTCACCGGAGAAGTATTCTCAGGTGTTTCGATGGGAGTTTCCACAGGCTCTTCTGGAATTTCGTTACAATTTAAACTTAAGCCTTCAACAAACGAATTGATCTCTTCGACTTTGCTCTGAACATTCTGGGTGTACGCTCCAAATTCTACTCCGTCTTTTACACCCACTTCAAATGCAGCGAGACTTTCCTTTAGAATCTTTGTTCGTCCTTCTTTTCTGAGTGTTCCATGGACTTCTTGATAAAAGCTCAAAATCTTATCGAGTAAGGTTTTTGCTTGTTCTGAAGAAAGACTCTTCCATGTTTCTTCAATTCTTGATGCTAATAGCGGCTTTAGAATTTCACTGTCTAAAATATAACCTTCGTCATCAAGACCTGTGAGAAGAACATCGAACAAGTGGCTCTTAGCAGTTTTACAGCCAATATGATCCACAAGAGAATCTGTTTTACTCTTTACAGTGCTTAATTGAGGAGCACATGCCGCAAGTATTGGGATCAGTAGCCAAATGAACGCCTTCATAGATCTACTTTTTCGGGTTATTTGAAAGGAAATTCCTTAGGACTTAGGTCCTGAAATACAGACTTTTATCAATCAATTGATACGCAACTGGAATTTCTCCTGACTAAAATGGTTTCAATGAGATCGTGGGGAATTCTATTACTATTATTTTTAAGTGTGAATGTAGCTTACTCGTTTCCGCTGACACCGGACCCCGAGCTTTCTCCTAGTCATAAGTGCAATAGAAGAAATCCTGACTACCTAGAAGACAGATACAAGGAAAGAATCCCATACTGTTTTAGAAATGTATCCACGACATTAAAAAAAGAAATTTACAATCTATATAATATACCTGAAAAGTGCAGACATCGATACACGGTTGATCACATTATTCCTCTGGCTCTCGGTGGCGACAACTCAGTAGCAAATCTTTGGCC
This sequence comes from Pseudomonadota bacterium, assembly GCA_023427925.1. GTDB lineage: Bacteria > Bdellovibrionota > Bdellovibrionia > Bdellovibrionales > JAEYZS01 > JAEYZS01. Next base: position 2,337 of record JAEYZS010000122.1, read on the forward strand.
TGAACACAAAAAAGTAAAGGCGACTCGTCCTGACCTCGAGATGGAACTCTACACGGCATTAAAAAACGGACAAATTAAACAAAAAGAAGCGATTCAAATCATCTTAACAGAGAAGTTTAACGCCCAACAGATCTCTGACGGTAAAACCAACTGCGATAAAGTTACCCACTGAGAAAATTTCAAATGATAAATTGGACAATAAATTCCTCCTGAAAGACTTCGTCGTTTGGAGGATTAAAATGTTTAAAGTTGTATTCGTATTGCTGTTCTTTATTCTTAACTGGTGAACTCACAAAATAGTTATTTGAAATAAACTTTAAAAATTTTGTCGTCGCCCTTAGACTCGGAAGTTACCCTATAGCTCTCTCCACTTCCGTAAATCCTGACTTTAGTATTCTTCTGATTTCGAGTCCTCTCCATAACTTCTCGGACACTCAAACCAATCAATTGGTCTTCGGCTGTTTGCGGAATTTCTTTGTTGATCTCCCGAGCAAACTTCATCACTATATCACGAGTTTTCTTTTCTACTTTTACTTTATTACCCAACACATTTTCTTCTGTTAATAGAATCGGACTTATTCCGGATTTTCTCATGGCATAGGTTGCCACTCTTGCAAAAACAGGAGCTGCAACTTCTGACCCGTAATACTTTTTCTTAGGATTGTCGACAGCAACAAAGATAGAATATTTTGGATTATGTGCTGGTATGACTCCACCAAAAGAGGAAACGTAAGCGCCTTTCATGTAGCCGCCTTTTTCGATATCCACTTTTTGAGCCGTTCCAGTCTTCCCCGCTACTGGAAAGCCTTGAACTCTTGCTGCCTTAGCTGTCCCCTCGTCTTGCGTGACACCCATAAGC
>JAEYZS010000174.1 GCA_023427925.1 Pseudomonadota bacterium
GATCAGTATATGGGGCCGCCTCATGGTATACCTGTAGAGTTCTTTGGTTACAAGGCGTGGACTGCAGCTGGGCTTTCAGCTTTTTCTATGAAGACGCAGATGCCGGTCATCCCGCTTTATAACTTTCGTCGAGATGATGGAAAGATTTGTATTGATGTCCTCGACCCAGTAGAGCTTGAAGTTACGAGTGATAGAGAGCAAAATATAAAGGTTATGACTCAAAAGTACAACGATGCCCTCGAACAAATTGTACGTCGGCATCCAGAGCAGTGGCTATGGGTTCACAAAAGGTGGAAGACTTAAGATGATCAAATATACATTATTGCTAGCGATACTCTTGCTTTCCTCATGTTCTACGGCTGTTTTACAAGTTGAAAACTCCGAAAAGATTCTCAAAATTGATGACTATGATAAGACGCTAAAGATCAAAGAGACTGCTCAGCCTAAAGCTCCTGAGGCTGTACCAGAGATAGCCTCTAAGATTGACGAAAAAGAAAAAAAAGAGAAAAAGGACGTAAAGTCCGCGGCTCAGCCTAAACCCGCTCCGAAGAAAGTCGCTGCGCCAAAGAAAGCCGCAAAAAAACAGCCGTCCTTGGAAGATTCTGAAGGGTTTGATGGCAGGCGTCCCATCGTGGATCCATTTCGCGTAGGCGAGAAAGTGACGCTAAAGCTTTCATACTTTAATGTGGTAGCGGGGGAAATGGATATCTCGGTTTTACCTTTTAAAGAGGTGAATGGGAAAAAGAGTTATCATTTTCAAGTTGCAGGCAAATCTTATGGGTTTTTCTCAAGCATATATGCTGTCGACGACAAGGCAGAAACTTTTTTAGATTATGAGACGTTGCTCCCATACAACATGGCCATAGATGTAAAAGAGTCCAAAAAGCTCAGCACCATTCGTTCTTATTTTGATTGGAAGAAAATGAAGGCCCATTTCTGGGAAAAGAAAATCACAAAAAAACATGGAGTTGAAGAGAAGAACTTAGAGTGGGACATTGAGCCCTACTCGCAAAATATTTTTAGTGCTATATTTTACCTCCGAACATTTACTTTAACTCCAGGCAAAAAGATTCAATTTCGAGTTTCAGATAACAAAAAAAACATGGTTGTCACTGGAGAAGTTTTACGAAGAGAAGTACTTAAGACAGAGTTGGGGGAGTTTAAAACCGTCGTGATAAAACCGATAGTGGAAATCGACGGAATTTTTAAGCCGATGGGTGAGGTTTTATTTTGGCTCACTGACGATGATAGAAAGTTTGTTATTCGTGTCGAATCAAAAATCAAAATTGGTACGATTATAGGTTCATTAAAAGAAATTAAACCATGAAGATCTTAGTGATCCAGACTGCATTTGTAGGCGACGTTCTACTCTCAATACCTTCGCTATTGAGATTAAAATCGTTATACCCACATTCTGAGCTCACACTTCTTTGTCGTAAGGGTTTAAGTGAGATTTTCAGAGAGCTCAAGCTTGCAGACATCGTAATAGAACTCAATAAGAGAGATAAAAGCGAATTTAAAAAGACATTCAGTCTTCTTAAGAAGACACAATATGATCTCTTGATTTGTCCACATCAATCTTATCGTTCGGCATTAATGGCGCTCCAGATCCCGGCGAAACAAAAGATTGGCTTTAAGGTTTGGTGGAACTTTTTTATTTTTGATAAATCAACTCCAAGAGTCTGGAAAACACCGGATGCTTTAAGGCAGCTCGGTTTGATCGGTCTTGTAGACACAGAAACAAAAATGAAAGTCGATAGTTATTCTGGTAAAATTCCTTCGATAGGAAAGATGGGGATCCGTGAACGAATTGTGAAGCACCCGCGATATCAGAGCATAATCGACAAATTCAATCTACCTAAGGGTGCTGTTTTTATTTCCCCTGGTTCAGTTTGGAATACAAAGAGATGGACAAAGTCTGGATTTAAAAATCTAGCTCGGAAGTTCACTGAACCTGTGATCTTTATCGGTTCACCCGATGAACGAGATCTTTGCACCGAGATTGCAACTGATGTACCCAACACCATAAATATTGCAGGTCAAACGTCACTCTTTGAACTTCTTGTACTCATGACGACAGGAAAATTTTTGATTTCAAATGATAGTGGAGCCATGCACTTGGGAAGTGTCTCAGAGCTTCCTACGGTGGCTATTTTTGGTCCGACGGTTCTTTCACTAGGGTATCAACCTTGGCAAGAACGAGCCACGGTTGTCGAGAATAAAGGGTTAAAATGCAGACCATGCGGGCTGCATGGTCACAAGAAATGTCCTATAGGTACTCACGAGTGCATGACATCCATTACAAGTGAAGAAGTCTTCGACGCTCTTAAGGGACTTTAATCTGCAAAATCCTTTACATTAATGCCATATTTTTTAATTTTGCGAAGCAAAGTATTTTTAGGAATGTTCGCGTGAGCTACGGTTTGGTTTATCTTTCCGTTATTTGCTTTTAATGCACTTTCGATAAACTCTTTTTCCATCTTTTCCTTGAAAAGTTCAAAGTCCATTGGAGCTGAGTACTCTTTATTGTAATCCACTTTGACCATGGCTTGAGATCTGTCTCGAATATGCTGTGGTAGACTTGCTGATTGGATGGTCTCAGAGTTTTCAATTACAAATGCATGTTCAATCACATTTTCAAGCTCCCGGATATTTCCTGGCCAAGGATAATTCTTGAGAATTTCTAAAGCTTGGTTAGAAATCGCTCGAATATGACGCTTGTGGTGCTTGTCGAATTTTTTAATGAAGCTTTCAACGAGCGAAGGAATGTCATCAATGCGTTCTCTAAGTGGTGGTAAGAAGATGGGCATGACATTGAGACGGTAAAACAAGTCTTCTCTAAACGAGTTGTCTTCAATCATCTTTTCTAAATTTCTGTTGGTCGCAGCGATAATGCGCGCATTCGTTTTTACTTCTCTGTTGCTGCCGACTGGAACGAAGCTACGCTCCTGCAATACGCGTAAGAGCTTAACTTGCATATCTGGGCGAAGCTCTGCGATCTCGTCCAAGAAAATTGTACCTTGGTTTGCTAACTGGAATTTACCAATTTTTCTCTCACTTGCTCCAGTAAAAGCTCCTTTTTCGTGACCGAAAAGTTCTGATTCCATCAAGTTTTCAGGAATGGCTCCACAGTTAATAGCAACAAAAGGACCATCTTTGCGTGGAGAGTTGTAATGGATAGCGCGGGCGACAAGTTCCTTGCCAGTCCCGTTTTCACCTCGTACGAGGACGGTTGTATCAACTTTGCAAAGTCTGTAAATGAGATCAAAAATTTCTTTCATCTTTTGAGTACGACCTACGAATTCAGAATCAATGTCGTCATCAAAAATTGGATTTGAGATAGCGAGCGTAGAAACCATCTCTCTTGCGTCGATGGCTTTGGTGATAACTTCTTTTAATTTTTCAGGGTGTACGGGTTTTGGAACGTAATCGTATGCGCCATGCTTAATGGCTTCGACTGCGTCAGCCAGATTGCTATGCGCCGTCATTAGGAGTACGAAAATGCGAGGGTCGTGTTCTTTGATCGCTTTTAATGTTTCGATACCATCCATTTCAGGCATTCTTACATCCATCAAAACAATATCAAATTGTTGACCGTGAACTTTTTCAAATGCAACTTTACCGTTTTCAGCCTCATCAAGGACAAACTGAAATTCCGTCATGTTCTCCAGGAATGAACGAACCGATTTACGAAGTTCAACTTCATCATCGACAATTAAAACTTTCAATTTTAAATTTTCCATAAGTTCACTCCACTAATTTTTTTCGTTTGAGGCAACCGGAAGCCTAAAGCCAATCGTGGTTCCCCGAGGTCCTAGACCAGCTACTTCACTTTCAGCCGTGTAGCTTTCTAAAAATACAGTTCCCTGATGCATTTCAATAAAGTACTTAACTAGGTAAAGACCTAATCCCGTTCCTTGGGTTGTTAAATTATGGTTTCTACCTCGATAAAACTTTTCCCATACGGAATCTTGCTCTTCTTTTGGTATCCCAGCTCCGTTATCTTTGACTGAGAAGGTTACATAGTTATCAACTTCCTCTGAGCAAATTTCAATAGTTCCACCGGCAGGAGTATACTTAATAGCATTTTCTATTAAATTCGCAATCACTTCGTGTATGAGGGCTGTATCAATTTCAATCGAGAACATTGGCTCAAGCTTTGATTCGATTTTTATGTTTTTCTCATAAGCCAAAGTACGCAGCTGATCGATAACTTTTTCGATAATTTGGTTGATATCAGCGGCCTCTTTGCGAATTTTAAAGTCCGAAGATTCAACTCGGGTTACTTGGAGAATAGATTGGATATAGCGATAGAGATCCTGGCTAGAGCTGTAAATCGTTTCTAAATCTCCTCGAATCGTATTTTGCTCATCAGATTGCATAAGACGGGTGGTTATCCCTTGAATTTTAGCAATGGGAGTTTTGAGATCATGGCTAATCAAACTAATAAAGTTGTTTTTTAATTGTTCAAGCTCAAAGAGGTAGCTCTTTTCTTGTTCTAAGCGCCAGGTTTTTCGTTCGTTCTGAACGAGCTTATAACCAATAAAAATAATGTAAGTGCCAACAATTTGAATAAGAGCCGCAAAAATAGGCGTCCAAATGTAGTATGTGTCAAAAAGCCAAGTCGAAAACGCAGCAAAAATTGCACCTAAAGAAATCAAAAATGCGAGAGCATAGTTTTGAGGATATTCAAAAACAATTAGGAGTGTCAGGACAAGAAGGATCGCCAGATAAAAAGCGTAAAACTGAATCGGGAGCTTGCGTGGAAATCGCTCGTAGTTAAAGTTATCCACGATTTGCGCGAAAACCTCTGATTTTGTCATATATCCGAGTGGAGTGGGAAAAAGATGCTCATTGGATTCCTTGGCTCCAATGATAATGATTTTTCCTCTCAACTCTTCGGGCTTTACCTTTCCGGTGAGAATATCAATGGCCCTATAAGAAGGAATTTTATCTGGAGCGGCTTGATAATTGATAAAATATTTTTTCTTATAGGTATTAATAGGGCGCTTCTGATCTGAAAGAACGAAACCGAAACTCGGTATCTCCGCAATTGATGAATCATACGATCTTATAATTCCATCCGAATCTGGATAGAGGTTGATCAATCCAGTCTCTCGATGCCTTGTGAAAATCGGAAACTGAATTTGTCCCTCAGAAGAAATTCGCGCTGGCCAAAATACTTTTGGATTTTCAAAAAGCGTTCTGTTT
>JAEYZS010000268.1 GCA_023427925.1 Pseudomonadota bacterium
ATTCAGATCATTACACGCTCCGCAGGCTTGTTGAATACGGGTATTGAGCTAAGTGGGGCGCAAGAAATCGCAAGACGTGCTCGTGGTACTCCAAGAATCGCCAACCGATTGCTTCGCCGAGTACGAGACTACGCTCAGATTCAGGGCGATGGAACGATCGATGAGAAAATTGCCAAGTATGCGCTTGATCAAATGGAAGTTGATCATTGTGGATTGGATGAAATGGATAGAAGACTTTTAACTCTCATCATCGAAAAATTCCAAGGTGGACCAGTGGGCCTTGATACATTGTCGGCAGCTCTCAATGAAGAGCGCGAGACGATCGAAGAAGTTTATGAGCCTTATCTCATCCAACAAGGATTTTTGCAAAAGACTCCGAGAGGAAGGGTGGCTTCAAACTCAGCCTATACTCATTTGGGATTTAAAACTCCAAAGAGCGAGATAATAGCTCCTCAGTTAGAATTATAAATCTATAAGAATGCTCGTAATATGTCAGTGATTTGATTTTGTTCAAGGATCCTGTACTGCGCTTGTGTATCTTCAGGGCCCACTTTGACAGTGATGCCTTTTTTGCGAAGAGTATTGAACATATCTTCATCTGTCACATCATCGCCAATGGCTACAGCTACAAAATCCTTATCAGCATGGCTCTCAAGGAACCACGAGACAAAGTCACCCTTGTTGGCTTCAAGAGCTTTGACTTCGACATTCTTTTTTCCTAAGTAAATTTTGGCAGGTAGATGAGAGAGTCCTGAATCCAATTCGTCGGCAAGTTTTCGAGCCTGGTAACTTGCAAAGAGTGAAGGAGAGAGGCGATAGTGCCAAACCAACGAGGCTTCTTTTTTTTCGATAAAGCTCTGTGCGACTCTTTTTGTGTAATCGTTCATGATCATCTTTGCGGATTCAATCCATGAGATGACGTTGGAATGAATCAGGGAGCGCCATCTTTTTATTTTATAGTTGTAGTAGTTAGCCCCATGCTCTGAAACCAAATAAACATCCAGATCCTTGAATTGCTCGGCAAGATATTTTTTGTTTCGACCACTGACGACAACGATATCTAAGTTTGGCTTTTCAGATAGAGCTTTTATCAGGTTCTTGACTTCGTCTGACATAGAAACCTGTTCAGGGTGATCTTCGATAGGCGTAAGAGTGCCATCGAAATCTACAAATAAAGCGATATTTTTTTCTTGAACTTTTTGAATAAATTCTTTTGTGGATTGATTTGACGATTCATTATCTAAAAATAGCGCTTGAGCATGCCGAGGGCTGACTTTCAATTCTGAAAGGTTTGCCATAAAAGAACTCGCCCAGTCTTGGCTTGTATACCCTTGTAAAAAACTAATTGCATCGTTGTGTCGTTGAATCTTTTCAGACGTCGTTAATTGTAATGCCTCATTGATTCCATCTGCCGTGCTGTGGGCGTTCCAAGGGTTGACGCGAATTGCGGCACTTAGGATTGAACTGGCTCCTGTAAACTCGCTCAATACAACAGCACCTGGATTTTTAGAATCTTGACTTGCGACATATTCTAGCGCAACCAGATTCATTCCGTCTCGCTTGCTTCCCACAAATAGAACGTCACTCATTCTATAGAGTGCTAACAAGTCTTCCTCAGTGACAGATTGATAGATATAGCGAACGGGAACATGCTCTAATGTTCCATACTTTCCGTTAATTTCACCCACTAACTGATCGATTTCAGATTTAAGTTGAGCGTACTCCTCAACATCAATTCTCGTGGGTACTGCGACTTGAATAAACGAAACTTTTGTTGCCCATTCTGGATATTTTTTTAAAAATTCTTTAAAGGCATGGAGTTTTAACTCGACTCCTTTAGAGTAATCGAGTCGATCAACTCCCAATAAAACTTTGTTCGGATACGTTTCTTTGAACTCTTTTACCCTTTCTAAAACAGATTTTGAACTAGCTAGGGATTCAATTCGAGGTGTGTCGATACTGACGGGGAAAACTCCAAGTTTTATCTTTCTCCCCTTGTAATTCACATTTAAAAGATCGGATTCAATGCTTAAGAGGTGCCAAAGACTCGTTGTAAAATGTCTTAGATAAGAATAATCGTGAAAGCCAATAAGATCGCAATTGAGAAGGCCTTCTAATATTTCGTTACGAACAGGGAGTTGTCTAAAGATTTCTGAGCTTGGGAAAGGGATGTGAAGGAAAAATCCAATGCGGATATTTTTGTTGTATTCTCTTAGAAACTTCGCAAGTAAGAAAAAATGGAAATCGTGAATCCAAATCGTATCATTATCGCTAAGATGTTTTGAGATTTCTTCTGCCATAAGTCGATTGACTTCGACATAACTTTTCCAAGCGTCTTCGGAGTATTTTACTCTCTGACTTTCGTAATGAAACAAAGGCCAAATAACATCATTGCAAAAATCATTATAGTAGGAATTGTGAAGATCTTTTGATAATAAAACCGAAATGATATCTTCGAAAGGAAAATTATCTTTAAAAACACTCTTAGATATGTTTACTATGCGTGTATCGGTTGTTGTGCCTATCCAATATGTTGGAGATTGATTTTTTACTCCGAGGAGTGCGGTGACAAGTCCGCCGGCACTTCGAACAATTTCTGTTTCGCCGTTGGAGTTTTTGCGAAGTTGAAAGGGTAAGCGGTTACTCACATAAAAACATTTACTCATTTTATTACCTTTAAGTGGAGAGTGTGTGAAAGATCAAAAGCATCAATACAAAATGGGAATAGTCGGAAACTGTTCGTTTCTTGCTTATATCGATGATACGGCAAATGTAAAATGGATGTGTTGGCCACGTTTTGACTCCCAATATATTTTTGGTTCGTTGCTTCATGAGGCTGAAGGTGAGTACTCCATCAGGCCTGCGGTGAGTGATTATCAGAGTCGTCAATTTTATCTCGAAAATACAAATATTCTCTGTACCGAGTTTGAAGGTCATGATTTCAAGTTTCGAGTATACGACTTTGCACCACGATTTCTAAACTATGAAAGATATCACAAACCACTCATGCTGTTTAGAAGAATAGAAATTTTATTTGGTCAGCCCAAGAT
>JAEYZS010000283.1 GCA_023427925.1 Pseudomonadota bacterium
AATTCAGCCGGCTTGAATTCCCAGTGCCCAATATGTTTGATGCGATTTCTATTGGAGGAAGTTCCAAAGAAAGCGCGTTTGGCACCGCAAAAGAAATACTTAAATAATCGTTTTGAATATCACGATAAAAGGTCTCAGCCCTTTGAGCTTTTTGCGCAGGCTCTGGCAAAACCGCTGGTCGCTTGATTTCTTGAGACTTCATATGGCCATAATATTTTTCAATGAGCTTTTTTGCTTTTCGGCTTTCAAAATCCCCTGCTATGACTAAGACTGCATTATTAGGTGCATAGAATGTTTTGTAAAACTCTCGCGCCTTTTCGACAGTGATGTTATTCAAATCTTCCATAAAACCAATCACCGGCCATCTGTAGGAATTTACCTTGAACACTACATCGTAGATTCTCTCAAATAAGAGACCCATTACACGATTCTCAACTCTAAAACGTCTTTCTTCCTTTACGACTTCTCTTTCAGAATCGAGGTTGGCTTGAGTGAGATTGAGATGTTCGATACGATCGGATTCTAGGGCCATAATGGTTTCAAGCTTTGAGCTTGGCCCATTCACGTAGTAACCAGTATAGTCTCTAGAAGTGAACGCGTTGTTGGTCGCGCCGTTTTCCCTAATAATTCTCTCATAGTCTTTGTTTGAAAATTTCTGAGTACCCTTAAACATCATATGCTCAAACAAGTGAGCAATACCTGTAAAACCTTTTTCTTCGTCTTTAGAGCCAACTCTAAACCAAGTATGATAGCTCACAAGTGGAACCGAGCGATCTTCATGAAGGAGAACCGTCAGCCCATTTGATAGCTGGTATTTTTCAACCTCAAATCTCAAATTCGAAAGGTTATCAGCTGCAATTGTTGAAAAGGGAATTAGAAGCAAAAGTCCCAGCAAGAATCTCATCGATGCACCTCTCTGTATTAGCTGTTAGTAACTTCCTTAAGGCCTTGGATTAAACCAAGTTATAACCCGATTCAAGGTGGGTCTAGTTTGGTTTTAGGTCTCACGATGGCACTCCTATAAGGATAAGCTCGGAATCTGTTAGAATCACTAAAGTTTTTGGTTTTTTTTGAGCTTTGACGACCCGTAACTTAAAAAAGTGATTCCACTTTGGAACCAAACTATCGTCGGTATGAAAATCACCCCGAACGGTCATCGGACAACGCTAAATATTTGATTTTATTATATATATGCTAGATTGTTGCCAAAAAGTTGTGGTTGGCACGTGGATTGCTATATATAGAAATCAGTTACCCCTCTTTAAATCGCCCCACGATTTAGAAAAGCCGACCGAGATCCCCTCCTGGTTGGCTTTTTTTTTGCCTAAAATCGATTCAGATCAACCTATTAATAAAAGACCCTAAAAGAATATAGAAAAATATTATCATCAACGCCGAAGACCTAGAAAAACAGGAAAGCCCTTATGAGTTCAATTAGTCTAAAGATTTCCAGAGCCGGCCGAGCTGTATTTGATCAAGTGTTTTTAAGATTATACAAACTTGATCCGTTGGAACATTTGGATTCTTCGCTGTGCCAATAACAATTCCAATGACCTCACCTTCAGAGTTTAAAGCTGGTCCACCACTATTTCCGTGAACACAATCCGCATCCGTGTATAGAAAATTATTAACTAGAATTTCTTTTTCCTGTGAGTTCGTAATTGTTCCTGAAATCCGTTCCCATTCTTCAAAAGATACAGTGCTTCCGGTAGAAACTCTCAATGATTCTCCATCAGAGTCTTCAGCTCCAACTGATTTTCTATCAACAGTGCGTGAAGGATAACCCATCACATAAACCTGTTCACCTATCCGAGGAGTAAGCTTTGCTTGTGTTAAAAAATTGTTCAGAAATTTTTCAGTTCTAATTTTAATAATATCACTCACCCTTCCTATTGTGCTAACAAAAGAAATCAAATTGGATCTAAGAAGATACTTACTTGGATTGAAGAACTGAGGAAAACCAAAGTCCTTTGCTGGATTAATGACAGATTGATGCTCATAACTACTCATCGCAAATACAATCGGTTCTCTTTGAAGCTCTTGAATCAATTCCAATCTCGAGCGTGCATTAGATTTTTTAGATTTATAAGAAATTTCGTCATAAAAATTATGCATTGCTGAGTAGACACTAAAGTGAGAGCCCATTGAAAAGGCAGTACCCTCTCCAATCTGCTCAAATAAAAGACATTCTTGCTGATTCGTTCTCTTGCAAAAACCGATCTGCATCCTTATCCAAGGATCCTCTTCTTTCTTCCGGAAAAGACTGATACCCTTAAGGCTAACAAGCTTGCTCTCACCCGCCGGTATAAATAACTTGTAAACTGATGAAGCTGCTTTTCGTACATTGCTTGGAATTTCATCGTTTTGAATTTCCATAAAACCTGGCTTGGCCATTAAATTCAAAGGCAGTAATAATAAACATACGATAAAAAGCTTCATGTATTAACCTCCAGCATTAGTAACTTTGGGAATTCAATTAAAATCTTCGTCATGCTGACTATCAATCAACACTCCCCTATCACTTTCTGATAAGTTTTTAGAGACTGAGCAGAAGAAATTTTCAAGTTCCCTTGCGCCCCAACTTTGCTTACTATCGTCTTTGTATTTTAAGGTAAGAGTTTGTGCAGAAAAACCAATTATTCTATCCTCACTCATCAATATCTCAACTTGCTGAACTCCCTCAGCAAGGCTTCCATAGTTTAACGTATAAGTAGATACCATACCAAACTTGTCCGTTCTCAAACGATAGGAGTGATTGCGTATCTCATCGTCAATAGCAGTTACACTATATGAAGTTTTTCCGCTAACAACAGATAGCTTGAATTGATTATCTTGAGTTTGTTCATAAGATATATAGCACTTCTCAGTGGCTGTTCCACCCTTAGCAGAATTTCTATACAAAGTTTTTTGAGTTCGGTTGATTTCATCAATTCTAGATTTTAATTGATTTAAAGTTATTTTTTTAGATGGGATTTCTTCTTCATAATTATGTCGTTCGTTACTAAAGTTTAAGTCAAAAAGTTTTTGTAACAAGCCTGTTTTCGTTAATTGAGTCTCTGGATTCATCAAGTAACTTGTTAAAGCCCTAACTTCTGCATGATCTTTGCTAGTAAGCTCTATTTTTTTAGATTCCATTCCTTCTTTTGTTAGCCCAGACGAACAGTACTCATGCGCCCACTCAGGATTGCCATCCATCTTTATCATTAGTGTCCCAGACAAACATTGCTCATAGTACGATGCAAACTTTAATACCTTTAATCCCATAATAATTTCATGAAGCAATAGCGTTGCTTTGTCCTCGGGAGAACTTTCTTGATTATTGTAATGTTGATCTGAGATCCAAATTTCTTTAAAAGTATGTAATGCGATTTGATCCGTTGAAAAATAAAGACCAGTCTTAGCACTTGCTAACCCTTGTAATGAGATCGGCACTATATACCAATTTTTCGCAATGACATACTCTAGACGCAAATTTACGTTGGCATCTACTTCATCGATTTTTTTTAGAATAGGTTCTAAAATTTTAAATTCAGGTAACTTTGTAATATCAACCTTAAAGCGCTCGACAGGTTTACCACCAATGCCATTGCCACCACCCCCATCAATAGTACCACCTGGGTTTTGGCCATGTGATCCTCCTGCCGACGAAACTCCTCCTGTGGGACTATTTTTGCCACAAGCGATTAAAGATGCGACGATAATTCCTGTTAAAACTAAATATAAGTGTTTCATAATTTGTTCCTTTTTTATAAAGCACATTAAGTGCCAGTTTAATTGTTAATAGTTGTTAAAAAGTTGCGATCAATTTCCCATGACGAACTTCACGTAAGATGTAGTGAGCATAATGTACTTAAAAAGTGCCGCTGATCCGAAACAGATCGCTACCACAATAGGGACCAACATTAAGTTCTCTACTGACTCTGCGTTTTTCATATTTACCTCCTAAAAAGTTTTTCTCAGTCACACAGTTTGACTCGGTTATGAGGGCATTATGTGCTTGCGCGTCAATTGTTGATAGATTTGTTTAGTTAATAATTAATGGAATAATTAACTATTAAGTAAATTGTTTGAAATACCGATGTTATTTTAATAGGATATAAATATGAATATTTATGAATTTTCTGGCTACAAACAGTATTTAAAGGCCTGGATTAAGGCTCGTCCCAAGCGGGGTCATGGAGAAAGTCGGCGGATCGCTGAGGCGTTGAGCGTGAGTACCACCATGATCAGCCAAGTGTTGAGCGGAGATAAACATTTTAGTTTAGAGCTCTCTTCTGATCTTTGTGATTACCTTGGACTCAGCGAAAAAGAAACAGACTACTTTTTCTTACTGGTCGAATATGAAAGAGCCGGCACTCACCGCCTAAAAACAAAATTGAAAAGAAAAATTGAAACTCTAAAATCTCAAGCTCTGGTTTTAAAAGAACGTTTAGAAAAGGACAAAGAACTTTCTGAGTACGATAAAGCCACTTTTTATTCTTCATGGATTTACTCTGGAATTAGAAACCTTATTGCAACAGATTCCTCGCTTACAATTGATAGTATCTCTGAAAGATTACAAATTCCCAGAAATCAAATTCAAAAAATTTTAGATTTTTTATTGGAAAGTGGACTTTGCGAATTAAAGCAAAATAAATATGTTGTCGGAGCGAAGAGAACACATCTTGGCAACGACTCGCCTCTTGTTACAAAACACCATCAAAACTGGCGCATGCAGGGCTTTAATAAAATGATTTTCACTGAAGACAAAAACCTCTTCTACACAGCTCCGATGTCCCTATCAAAAGAAGCTGCAGGAATGATTCGAGAAGAACTCCCCTCTTTTATTGAAAAAGTAAATAAATTGGTTGTCGATTCTGACTCGGAAACAGTCCGCTGTTTAAACATCGATTTTTTTGAGTATTAATGACGCGGCGACAATCAAAAAGGTACGGCGTACCTACCTTACGATGAGTTCTGTGAAGTAGATGTTTTTTACTACGCCTGCAACCATGAGGTCATTTAGTGTTGTTGAGATTTGCTCTTTTAGGCGAAGTTTGCCTTGGAGAGTTTCGATATCGTCAAAACGTTTTCCATTTAAAATTCTTACGACAGCATCACGACCTTTTGAGCCGAGTCGAATGACTTCTTCGTACCCGGTTTTATCTAAGAGTTCTAAATTGATTTCCGCTTGAACAATCCTTCGAGGATATCCATCCAAATTTACAGTGAATTTATCTAGTGTATAAATATACGGAGCTTCGTTTCTCGATTCACGAGCTTCTTCTAATTTTTGAATTTCTTTTTCTTCTCGAATGACAGGAGACTCGGTACCCATCGTAGAGGCATAAACAAGCCCCAACCCGACAAGCATCGAAGTGACGTTTACGCCTACAAATATTAACTTCATCATCTTATTCATATGAGACTCCTGAACCTTACATAAGTCCTATCGGAGGCGAGGACAAAGGTCTTAAAGTTTTCTCTCTGAGAATTTCATTTTGAGACGCTATTTAAGACACAAAAAGGTCCTGCATAAGAGTTGTACAATTATTAATAGTCTAATCCAATTTATGTGAGTCTTAATGATTACACGACTTGACAATATCCCTCAAAAATCCGCAAAATAAAGGAGAGTGAAAAACATCTTTAAAAAGTCCAGCTTAAGCGCTTTGACCTGCGGTATTTTATCGCTGTTTACCGTATTGCACGCAAATTCTGTAGAAACAAAACAACCTGTTTTAGAGAAGCTTGTCCCAAGCAGTTTGATCAGCTTAGGAAAAGGTCCATTTTATTCCAATCATATTTTTGTGGTCGATAAAGCTGACAGATCCCTCATCGTATGGGAACAAAACGAAAAGGGTTACTTTAAAGTAAAGTCTTTTAACGCCGATTTTGGAAAAATGACTGGAGACAAGATCGCAGAGGGTGACCACAGAACACCCGAGGGAATTTACTTCTTCCCTCAATACCTTGAAAATACCAGACTTAACTTCCAAGAATATGGCGTACATCCCGTAAGAGCTTTCACAATGAACTACCCGAACCTCTTTGATCGCAGAGAAGGTAAGACTGGTTCTGGGATTTGGTTACACACGCTTCCAGACGACACTCCCCTCACTCGTGGATCTCGTGGATGCGTAGTCATCAGAAATAATGATTTTGATGAGGCTATGAGCCTAATTAAGACAAACAATACTCCGATCATGGTTCATGACGAAGTGAAGTATGTTTCTCCAAAAGAAATCGAAGTCAAAAGAGCTTTAATGGTTGCATGGCTTAAGCGCTGGCTTGAGGCTTGGCAATCAAAGAACCTCGATAATTATATGAGTTTCTTCCACCCAGACTTCCGCTCTAAGCGCATGAACTGGAAACAGTGGAAGAGGTATAAATCAGGACTCGCTACAACTTACGGTGAAATTAGCATTACGATTTCAGAACCAAGAATCATTCATTATAAAGACAAGTGGATTGTGCAATTTATCCAAAAATACAAATCCGATAAGTACGAAGATTTTGGCCACAAGACTCTTTACATTCGCGGAACAACGATTGACGATTTAAAGATAATTGCAGAAGAGTTTGACCTGACTCGATCTTCGATTGCAATTGCTCAGTATGACGCTGCAAACTTTGGTTGCTGCACAAACGACAGAGCTGTCACAACAACTAAAAACTAAAAACATAACTCTTAAAATAAAAAAGAGAGGCAAAACCTCTCTTTATATTTGTCATCGGCTTTAAAAAAAATCGCAGCTTAGTGTTGGCGACCTTCTTGAGACTCATCCATTTCAAACAAGTTCATTTTTTCTGAATTGTTAGACACATCTTCAAGCTCGTTAAGATGTTTTTCGAGATCATTCTGAGTTATTTCCCCGTATTTAATAAGATTTTCAGTTAAACGCTTGTCGAACTTTAACTTTTTCATTGCATCACTTAAACTCATATTCACCTCTTTAATAAGACCCTAATTAATAAGCAAAATGTCATAGGAATTCAAGCTTTTTTAAGCCCCAGAAGACCACGATAAGCCCTTATTTTCGCATAAAAGCCCAATCCCTGGCCTGTTTGCCTAGCCATAACTCTAAAGCTTAATTCCAGTATTTGGGTTTGTCGTTGTTTACTATTAGCTTCAAATTCGACCGCTTTTTCCCACCAGCTCCACCGCTGCCGCCGTCTCTTTTGCGCTTTTCACGGTTTGCCC
>JAEYZS010000076.1 GCA_023427925.1 Pseudomonadota bacterium
CCAGAAGGCTCGTGCATTCGTTTAACTAAAATATAAGACCAACCTCTTTTTTTTTCATAGAAAACCAAATCCTAGTTGTGAATACTCCCAAATCATTAATGAGACTCCATGTTCATCACTTCTCATCTTTCATCTGCTTATTTATTGCCAAAAATGGATACGCGAGAGGAGGTTGACGTTGAAAAACGGAGGGGTTTTGCGGGGATGGGCTCCGTCCCCTATTGGGGGAGGTTTAGTTGTTGGCGGAGTTCTTCTAGGCGCTCTTTTGCTCGTTCCAGGTGAGGGCTGTCTGGATTATTTTCGATAAATTCTCTCAGTGTTGTGTAGCCCAACTGCGCTCTACCCACTCTAGACCACAAACGCGATGCTAAAGTCGGAAGAAAATCCGGTCCGCCGTTTTGATAAGCACGCATCAATAAATCCGCTGCCATCCCCGGCTTTTGAAGCTCCATCAAGTAATGGTAAGCTGCTCTATAGTTTATAATCCAGTTATTCGGGAATTGTTCTAAGCCTTTATCGTAGATGATTTTAGCTCCGTCCCTATCGTCGACGACTACGCTTAGGGCGGTGGCGCCGATTTCGTAGACGGCTTCGAATTTGGGAGAGAGGTCCGTAATAAAATCCATCATCTGAAAAACCCACCCCTTCTGACAACGGGACGGAGCAAGCTCTGCAGATAAAACAGCATCAACTCCCACTCCAGGATTGTATGCTCTTTCAGCACTCTCGTTTTCGCAGTAATCCATATTCTGAATTGTATTCAGCCAAAAAATATCGGCCATCGTATTCTTATGTCCAAAATGAAAACCCTGAAGAGTTTTTGTAGGGTATACTTTAAATGCGGCCTTCTTTTGCACCTGAAATCCATTGCCGATTATTATAAATACAATACTTAAAAAAATTAAGAAGGCTGTCCTCATCTCATCATTATGAATTTCAAAATTAAAATCGTCAAAGTATCAATAGAGCAAAAAAAAAAGCCCGCTAACTAGCGGGCTTTCAACTTCAACCTAGCTCAAAACTAGATTATATTCCTGAGGTAACATTTAAAAGTTGTTTATTTTGGCTCATTGACCAAGTATCAACCGCTTGACCACCAATGTCTGCAGATGCACAAGTTAAATAAGTGCTTTGAGATCCAAGAGCAGCGTTATTTGCTGCAGCACACCCGGCAGGAGCTGCAACAAAGGCAGCGTTTTCGAACCAACCACCAGTTGTGTCGTCACCGTTTTCTGCAGGCTTATTTCCAAATCCGTTAATCCCACCACAAGCTGCTATTGCTACGTTAGTTCCGATACAAGTTGGAGCTGACGGCATATTATTGAAGTTGTCCAACTGACTACCTGTAACAGCGTATCTACCATTTCCGTTGTTAACTGCAGTGATTCTATAAGTTAATCTACCTGCTGGTCTAAATCCAATTGCAACAAAGTTACCAACGTGACCGTTAAACTCAGTAGATGCCGCTGCAGAAGCTTGGTAGTAAGCACCAAGAAGTGATCTAGCTTCTGATTGACGAGACTTTCTCTGGAATGATTGATAGTTTGGAATTGCGATTGCCCCAAAGATACCAATGATCGCAACAACGATCATCAATTCAATAAGCGAGAAACCGCTTTGATTATTTCTTTTCATATGACGTTCTCCTTTGTTTAAACTTTGCCCCAAGCCCTCACTCCTTATCGCAATGAGTGCTATAAAAGTTTCTTGTTTTTATTAACAATATATTAATTCTAGGGGGTTACATTTGATTCCGCAATTTAAATTTACTCTCGTCTAGAGTTGATTCGCATCATATTAGGACTCGACTTTCATCTCACCTTGAAACACTCAAAGTGAGACACTTTTCAAAATTATGATACGGAAATGTTGGGAAAGGTTAACAGTTAAAGCTCGCGCGCAAACTTTTAATCGTCACTTCCCTCTTCCTCATCCCCTGGTGCAGAGAGTCCATACTTATCACATCTATATCTCATCGATCTAAATGTTATACCCAAAAGCTTAGACGCTTTCTTCTTTACGCCATTTGCCTTGTGAATAGCCTTTACCAGCAACTCTTTTTCCATCTGGCCAATAATGCGCTCTAGATCAATTCCATCATCACCAATTTCTATTTCATGACTTGAAGCAAGCTTTCTTCCCGAAGGAGTATTTACAAACGGAGGCAAACTCTCTGGTAAGATCGTAGAACCCGCCTCAAGTGCGACCGTTCTCTCAATAATATTCTCAAGCTCTCTCACGTTCCCCGGATAATCATACTTCTTAAGTACCTTCATCGCCTCATCAGAGATTCCGCCAATCCCTTTATTAAATCTTGTCGAATATTTTTGTAAAAAATGCTTCGCAAGCAAGCTAACATCATCAGATCTTTCTCTGAGCGGAGGAACATTGATCAATATCACATTCAATCTGTAGTAAAGGTCTTCTCTAAATGTTCCCTCTTTAACCATTTCCTCTAAATTTCGATTCGTAGCCGCAATAATTCGCACTTCGATTTTTTGATCTTCCGTAGCTCCAACTCTTCTAATAACTCTCTCTTGAATAGCTCTTAATAATTTCACTTGAATAGTCAGCGGCAACTCCCCCACCTCATCTAGGAAAAGGGTCCCACCGTCAGCTACTTCAAATAAACCTACTTTGTCTTGAATAGCTCCCGTAAAAGAACCTTTTTTGTGACCAAACATCTCCGATTCCATAAGATTTTCAGGAATCGCACCGCAGTTAATGGTTACAAATGGTTTGTTCTTTAATGGTCCATTGACGTGAATGGCTTTTGCTACCATTTCTTTCCCCGTACCACTTTCCCCAATAATCAAAACGTTTGTTGGAGTTTGTGACACACGCTTAATCAACTCATAAATCTGATGCATTTTATCAGAATTACCCACCAGGCTTTGGAAGGAATATTCTTTTTGCATCTCCTTTTTAAGAGTACGGTTTTCAACCTCTAAATTTTTAGACCTTAAAGCATTGCTAATTACGATTCGAACTTCATCGATCTTAAAAGGCTTCGTGATATAATCATAAGCACCTAACTTCATTGCTTCAACAGCGCTTTCCGTCGTCCCAAATGCAGTTATAATCATAAACACTAGATCAGGGTAATTGTCTTTGACATGCTTAAGTAACTCCATTCCAGTCACATTAGGCATCTGGAGGTCAGAGATAACCATATCAAATGATTTTTTCTTAAGGACATCAATGGCCTCGGCTCCGTCCTTTGCCGTCGTCACCTCATATCCTTCTTTTTTTAACATGATTTCTAGAAACTCTCTTATAGATTCTTCATCATCTACTGCTAATATTCTAGGCTTCATCTTGACCTTCCTTGATACTGCTCGTACAGCATCCTTTAGTTAAACTTTAAATCTTATTATGAACTCTGTTCCAAAATTAACTTTACTCTCAACCATCACATGCGCATTATGAGCTTCAATAATTTTATGAACTATCGCGAGCCCCAACCCAGTTCCCTTTGGCTTTGTCGTAAAGAAAGGTTCAAACATTCTTTTACGAACCTTTTCATCCATTCCTGCACCGTTATCTTTTATTCGCACTTCGATAACATCTTCCACTTGTTCACATGAAATTTTTAACAATGGTGACTCCACCTTATCCATCGCATGACAAGCATTAATCATTATATTTAAAAACACTTGTTTAAGTTTGTCACGGTTAGCTTGAATCGGCTTCGAAGTTTGAATATTTAGGTCTAGGATCGGAGTTCTAAGATCCTTGTTCAATTGCAAAAGCTCTAGGCAATCTTTCAATAATTTTGAAATATCCACCTTGTCTTCAAGGGGCAAGTTGGGTCTTACAAATTCTAAAAACTCAGAAATCAACCCGTTCAATCTATCTGTTTCCTTGAGGGTAATTGCAATAAGCTTTTTTTGCTCGTCATCAATCTGCTCAAAGCTTGTCGCTAACAATTGGACACTACCACTCATGCTTGCCAAAGGATTGCGAATTTCATGAGCAATACCAGCAGCCAACTGTCCAACTGCCGCAAGCTTTTCTTGGTTCTTTAATCGATCTTCAATTTGCTTTCGCTCAGTCACATCTTGAATCAAAAGCAAATATCCTGATTCCTCTTCTGCCAAATTAAGTTTTGATACGAGAATCTCCAGATGACGGATCTCATCTGCGCGCGTGTAATGAACATCTTTAGTCACAACAGTTCTTTTGGTCAGATCTTCTTTGAGAGCTTCAAAATCCATTAAATTTGAAATTTCTGAGATCTCTTTTTGCAAGATTTCTTTAAGAGCTTGATTCGATTGGACTATATTCAGGTTCTGATCTAAGGTTAACAAACCCGTTTTTATGTTATCAACTATAAGACTATTTATGTTTTTTAACTCCCGAATATCTTTTTCTTTTGCGACCAACTGAGTGGAAAGGTTACCACTCAAAATTGCTACAACAAAGAATGCAAGATTATTCATAAGGAACATAAAGATTTTTGCATTGCTCGCCATGCTCGTATCTACAAACAGGACACCACTAAAAAGAGCCGCACAGAGAATCGAAATATACAAGGCTCCTCGAAGCTGAAATGTCAGAGCCGTTAC
The DNA here is from genome assembly GCA_023427925.1 of Pseudomonadota bacterium. Lineage (GTDB taxonomy): Bacteria > Bdellovibrionota > Bdellovibrionia > Bdellovibrionales > JAEYZS01 > JAEYZS01. The sequence continues at coordinate 4,569 of JAEYZS010000076.1, forward strand.
AAAAATCAAATAAAGATAGAAAAACAAATACAAAGAATTCTGAAGGCTAGTCTGATATAAAATTGCCGAAATGACTATAGCGTCAAGAGGGAGCAAAACTTTGAGAGCACTTTTATGAAGTTGCTCTTTATCTTGTCCCAAGTAGACAAAAATACCACTTACAAATAGAGCAAGTGATAAGAAGCAATACAAAGGAATTAGAAACTCAAAATTAATAAACAGTGGGTAGCGGAGTTGATAGACAACAGTAAATACGAGCAAGAAAAAGTAAAGTCCTAATCTTGAAAGCTGAGGAAGACTTATCATCATCCACCTGCCGCCGACGCCAAGTTAAAGATCGGAAGATACATTGCTACAACAATCACCGCAATGATACCTCCAAGAAAAACCATCATAAGAGGTTCAATCATACTCGTCATCGCTGAAACGGCATAATCCACTTCCTCTTCATAGAAATCTGCAATTTTACCTAGCATAGTATCCAGAGCACCCGTTTGCTCTCCGACACCTATCATCTGCACCATCATGTCAGGCACAAAAGGATCTTTGGCAAGTGGAATTACAATACTCTTACCTTGAGCAATAACTTCTTTCGCTTTTAAGAAAGTCGTTTCTAAAACAGCATTGCCCACAACTCTTGCTGCAATATCTAAACCATCTAAGATAGGAACCCCACAAGAAATCATCGTACTAAAAGTTCGAGTAAATCTCGCAATCGCATTCTTTTGGATCAGGTCTCCAACAAGAGGGGTTCGAATAAAGATTGCATCACATGTTTTTCTTCCGTCCTCAGAACGGTAATACACCAAAAAAGAATAAACAGATAAAAATAGAGAACCAAATATTAGCCACCAGTAATCAACTGCGAAGTGACTTAAGTTTACAACTTGCTGAGTGAGCCAAGGAATTTCTTGTCCCGAGCTGGCAAAGAGATCTTCAAACTTCGGAATAACAAACGCCATGATCACATAGATTACAAGAGCCGATACTCCTAAAATCCCCGCAGGATAGAACAACGCACCCGTTACTTTTCCACGGATTTTAATTGATTTTTCGATATATGCTGCAAGTCGCTCTAAGATTGTATCCAAAGAACCTGATTCTTCACCGGCCTTTAAAAGGTTGACGTAGAGCTTGTCAAACACACGCGAGTGCTGAGAAATTGCTTCGCCAAGTTTCTTACCACCCTCAATGTCATTTTTAATTTTTGTTAAAGTTTCAGATAGAAAGGGATTAGAAGTAGACCCTGCTAAAATATCAATACTCTGTACGATTGGAATACCAGAGTTGACAAGAGTTGCAAACTGCCGAGTGAAGACCTGCAGATCCTTTCCCTTAACTCGCGTTCTAAAATTATCAAGACCCTTAAAATAATTTACTTTTTCAACGGGGGTGAGCTTCATCGGTATCAAGCGCTGAGCGCGAAGCTTAATACGCGCCTCTGTGTCCGAAGCCGCGTCGATCTGACCTCGGACCACATTCCCTTCAATGGATTTCGCTTGATACGAGTACTTCATTTATTTTACAGTCCCGCTTTTCTAAGCATATTGTTTAAATCATCTGGATCCGGGCTTGCTTCAAACCCGACCTTCATATCGATCTTTCTACGAATCATGAGATTCATTAGACACTGATTCATAGTGATCATTCCAGATGTCGCCTGCCCCACTTGCATCATACCGTGAAGCTGATAGTACTTCCCTTCACGAATTAAGGCCTTAATTCCCGACGTTGGCATCAACAGTTCATACGCAAGAACGAGTTTTCCGTCTAAGCCGGGCAGAAGCTGTTGCGAAAGTATGCATTGGAGTACAGAGCTTAATTGGTTCAAAGTGATTTCTCTTCGGCCTTCATCAAACATTGCAACAATACGGCTAATAGTATCAGGAGCAGAATTCGTATGGAGTGTTGCAAATACCAAGTGACCTGTCTCAGAAACTTTGAGAGCAATTTCTGCTGTTTCTCTGTCTCTCATCTCCCCGACAAGACAGTAATCCGGATCTTGACGGAGAACATATTTCATCGCAGTTTCAAAATCCTCTGTATCCAATCCTACTTCTCTTTGATTTACGATACACTTTTTATGTGAGTGAACATATTCAATAGGATCTTCAATGGTAACGATGTGAGACTGCTTTTCTTCATTGATTTTATCAAGAAGCGAAGCAATCGTTGTCGATTTACCTGAGCCTGTAGCACCTGTCACCAATACAAGTCCATTCGATTTATTTGTGAGCTCTTGAACAATAGTCGGTAGCCCCAATGTCGTAAAATGAGGAATATCTTCTGGAATTCTCCTGATGGCAGCAGAGACTACGCCTCTTTGTCTAAAGACATTCACACGAAAACGACCGAGACCGTTTACGCCAAAACCAAAATCGACTTCGTTTCTTTTATCAAAAAGCTTTCTGTGCTTCTCTGTCATAAGAGAAAGACAGATATTGCTTGCCTGTTGAGGCGTGAGTGGTTCAGTTGCTCTTTGGTATAGATTTCCATTGATTCTCACCATGGGCGGTGATCCCGCAACGATATGTAGATCCGTTCCGTTGTCTTTTACCACTGTTTCCAAAAGCTCTTTTAAACTCTTCATGTTGTCCAATCTCTAGCTGTTTCGCTTTATACAATTCGAACTAATCTTTAACAGTTACAGCTAACACTTCTTCAATTGTTGTGATTCCCGCTTTAACTTTGTTGAGTGCACTTCTTCTAAGAGACTTCATTCCATTTTTAATGGCCGCTTGCTTGAGGAGAAGCGGATCTACCTTTTGAAAAATTAAAGTTTTAATTTCATCATTGAATTCTAGAATTTCATAAATTGAAATACGTCCAGAATAACCGGTCTCATTACATCTCTCACAACCTTCACCTTTCATCACTTCAAAGGTTCCGATTTCGTCTTCTCTAAAACCAACATCAAGCAAAGCTTGAGCATCCATGTGAATTGAGGTTTTACAGTAGTTACAGATTTTTTTAACGAGACGTTGAGCCACAACGAGATTCACAGCAGATGTGACCAAGAATGGTTCGACTCCCATATTGATCAAACGATTTACAGTGGCAGGAGCATCGTTAGTATGGAGTGTACTAACAACCAAGTGACCTGTTAAAGCGGCTTTAAATGCAATCTCTGCAGTCTCATAGTCACGAATCTCACCCACCATAATGATATCTGGATCTTGACGAAGAAAAGATCTCAGCGCCGCTGAAAACGTAAGATCAATATCTTTATTCATTTGAACTTGGTTAATCCCTTCTAAGTTAAATTCCACAGGATCTTCAGCAGTAGAAATATTCACGTCGGGCTGGTTTAAGTCTGCAAGTGCCGAGTAAATAGTTGTTGTCTTACCGGATCCTGTAGGGCCCGTGATCAATAGGATACCATTAGGAGAGTAAAGTGCCTTTTTGAACTTAACGAGATCATCCTCTTCAAAACCCAGTTTTGTTAAATCCAATTGCAAGTTAGATTTATCTAGAATCCTCAGTACAACTTTTTCGCCAAAGAGGGTTGGGAGAATGCTCACACGAAAATCAACTTCTTTGTTATCTTTAGTTTTGATTTTTAAACGCCCATCTTGGGGCCGT
>JAEYZS010000086.1 GCA_023427925.1 Pseudomonadota bacterium
CAACACGGCTGTAATATTTGAGGCCGCTAAGAACAACGAAACTGAGGCAACTGTAGGATCAACTCCTAGGCGTTTCATAAACAGAGGAATAAGCGCGCCTATGGCTACAGAACACAGCAATTGCGCAAACAAACTCAGCGCCATAAACCCGCTGATAAACAGTGTCTCTCCTGCTAGCAGACTCAAGACCATCGAAAGAGATCCAAATACCAATCCAAAAACAAGGGAGCATATGATTTCGTTTTTAAGAAGTTTTTTTAAAGCCCTCATATCTGGATTTTCAGAAATCAAAGCATTAACCATAGATGTTGCAGATTGTAGACCCACTGCCGAGCTCATCGCCAAGATGATCGGTAAAGAAGCTGTAACTGCTAACCAAGACTGAGCCGTTTTTTCATAAAGTAGAGACCAAATAAAATTATAACAAATAACTCCACCAATATAAGTCACCAAGAGCCAAGCTGATCTGGCCTTAATTCTTCCCCAAGGGGTTTCGTCATCGCTTGCGGAAACAAGACCCATTGCGAGAAGGTTTTCTTGAGCTTCTTCACGAATGACATCGATAATATCATCTACAGTGATCACACCCATGAGAGTGTTTGTTTCATCAACCACCGGTACAGATAAAAAGTCATAGCGTTCAACAATTTTCGAAACTTCAACTTGATCCATTTCAAGCGGGACGCTGACAACGTCCGAGGTCATTATTTCTTTTAAAGTTTCTCTAGGCTTTGATAAAATGATTTCTTTTAAAGAAACTACTCCTGAGAGTTTATGAGCATCATCAACAACATAAATATAGAATGTGACGCTTGCGTTGTTCTCATCGCTTTGAATTTTACTAATTGCTTCTGCCACGGTGAGATGCTGAGAAAACGCAAGGTAGTCTGAACTCATGAGTCCCCCCGCCGTATCCTCAGGATATTTCATGAGATCCGTCACTTCCCGCTTTTCATCAGTTTGCATGGAATCAAGAATAGTTTGGGAAAGTTCTTCGGAAAGGTTTCCTAATAAATCCGCGGCATCGTCAGTTTCCATCTCGGTGACAATGGCCGTGACTTGGGCTCTATCGAGCTGCTCAACAACTTCTTTTTGAATGTCCTCGTCCAAGTGAGAGACAATTTCAGACTTTTTTTCGATTGGAATTTTAAGGCCTAAGAGGACGCCCCGCTCCTCTCTATCTAGCTCTCCAAGAATAACGGCTATATCCGCTGCATGAGTTTTATCCAAGATAATCTGGATATTTTTAAGCGCGTTTCGTCTTAGGAGCTTCCTAACGCTAGAAATAAGGATCTTAAGTCTGTTATCTAACATAAAATATATATAATGCGGCCCCTATAAGATGTCACCGATTGAATTTGCTAATTTTTTGTGAAATTATAGTTTCTTTTAAAAAAGGACGGTTCTATGAAAATTTGCGTGATTGGGACAGGATATGTGGGCTTGGTTGCAGGCGTATGTTTTGCGGATGCAGGACATGACGTAACTTGCGTAGACAAAGATCCAAACAAAATCAATTTGCTAAATGACAATAAGATTCCAATTTACGAGCCAGGCCTTGAAGAGCTTCTTAAGGGTGCCGTTACCAAACAAAAAATTCAATTTACGACAGATCTACCAAAAGCCGTTCAAAATAATGAAGTCGTTTTTATAGCTGTGGGAACCCCTGAAAAAGAAGATGGTAACGCCGATATGGGCCCTACCTACCAAGTGGTTCAGTCCATTTGCGATTCTGCCAATGGCAAAAAATTCGTAGTCTTAAAGAGCACTGTTCCGATTGGTACTGGCCGCGATGTGAAGAACTATTTTAAAGAACACTGTAAACAACCTATTGAGGTCGTGAATAATCCGGAATTTCTAAAGGAAGGTGCCGCGATTGATGACTTCCTTAAACCAGATCGCGTAGTGATCGGTTGTGAATCGGAAGATGCACGTAAAGCAATGCAAGAACTCTACGACCCATTTGTAAAAAATGGAAATCCAATTATCTTTATGGATAATACTTCAGCTGAAATGACAAAATACGCAGCGAACTCATTCCTTTCGGTGAAAATTAGCTTTATTAACGAAATGGCGAAACTTGCAGATGCTGTTGGTGCTGATATTGATTCTGTGAGAAAAGGATTTACTTCGGACGCAAGAATTAATCCTGCATTCTTCTACCCAGGTGTTGGTTTCGGTGGAAGCTGCTTCCCGAAAGACGTTCATGCCCTTATTAAAACTGGGCAAAAAAACAATATTCCAATGAAAATAGTTGGCTCAGCGCTGGAGGTCAATCGGGAGCAAAAGTTTTATCTTGTTGAGCTTGCTCAAAAGCACTTCGGCGGAAATTTAAAAGGAAAACGGATTGCAATGTGGGGCTTGAGCTTTAAACCAAAAACGGACGATGTGAGAGAAGCTCCCGCTCAATACATGATCAAAAAGTTAAATGAACTTGGTGCAAGCGTAGTAGCTGACGACCCAGTTGGCGGAGAAAATGCAAAGCAATTCTTCGGCACTCCGTTTGATCTCGGGACCGATCCACTTGAAATCACAAAAGGAGCTGATGCTCTCTTT